>NYZB01000159.1 GCA_002687015.1 Deltaproteobacteria bacterium | reverse complement strand
TTCCGTCCGGCGCCGGGCCGCTTTCCGCCCCAGCCGTAGTGCTTGAGCTCGAGCTGCTGGGGGCGCCGTCGACTCATGATGGTGTAGAATACGGCTATCTTATAATCCAGTCAAGCACATTCTCCAGTTCGCGCAAGAAACCTCCAACGAAGCCCGCACGCCCCGCGCCGGACGCTCGGCAGCCCGGGCCACCCGCACGCCCCGAGACGAAATCCCCAGCGACGCGCGCCACCCCCTTCACCAACCTTCCGAAACCCCGCCGGAACAATCACGAGGCACAAACGGAGCACCCGATCCCTTCTGTACGGGTCCCTCGCCCGCCGCAAGCCCTGAAACGACACCCTCAGAACGGGCACTACACGTGCTACTGGGACACGACGCTCTCACCGAGCCTTCGTACTCACAGTGCGCGGCAGTCTGCGCGCTCTGCCCGTTGGTCGACTTCCGAGGGGGTGGGGGGTCACACCTCCAGGTGGAGCTCCGTCGTTCCGTAGAGGAAGAGGTTCACCGGGGCCTCTGCGCGGGCGCGGGCGAAGGAGGTCGTGGCGTAGCGGGCCAGGAACGAGCGTGCGATCTCTGCCAGGCGACCCTTCCGAAGAAGGAGCCTGGGAGGCATCGACGCGAGGAGCTGGATGCGGTCGATCTCCGGCGAGCGCACGGCTCCCACCTTGGTTGTGGCGAGGTCGAGGGCCGCGCCCTCGGCGCTCTCCTGCCAGGCGGGGACCAGGTGGTTGGCCGCGGCCACGGCGTCGCGGAGCGCGAGGTTGAGGCCCTGCCCTCCTACGGGAGACATCGTGTGGGCGGCGTCGCCGATCAAGAGCACGCCGGGGCAGGACCATCGGACCACGTGGTCGGTCGCCGGCTTCAACAAGAAGGGGCTCGAGAGCTGCTCGAGGTGCTCGCGCAGATGGACACCCAGCTCCGGCGAGACGTGGTCCGCCATCGCCTCCACCCAGGCCTCGATCCCCCGGGCACGCACGTCGCCGAAGGTGCCCTTGAGGATGACCCAGGCGAGCTGGAGCCGACCGTCGGGTGCGGGTACGGCGATCGCCAGGTGGCCGTTGCCCAGGTAGGCCTCGACCCGGCCTTCTTCGCCCCACGCCTTGGGCCAGGGGAGCTTGACCCAGGCCACGTCCATGGGTGCGCCGCGGTTCCGGGAGACGAGGCCCGAGCGGCGCCGCACCACCGAGGCGCGGCCGTCGGCGCCCACGACCAGGGCAGCGCGAATCGTCTCGTTCCCGGCGACGGTGCGCACGACGACACCGGCGCATCGCGCGTCCTCGTGCAGCAGCCCGTCGACACTTCCCCCGCGCACGAAGCGGAAGCAGGGGTGCTCGCTGCAGCGGGCCACGATGTACTCGAGGAGGTGGGGCTGCGAGACGGTCGTGACGGGCCGGCCGTCCTTGTAGCTCTCGGGCGTGACCTCGACCCGGAAGGCAAGCCGGCGACGCAGGTGGACTTCGAAGAGCGTGGGGACCCGATGGGGGATCTCCGCCAGCCCGCCGAGCAGGCCCATCTGGTCGAGGGCTTCGAGGCCACTCGGCATCATGACCTCGCCGCGGAACTCGCGCTCGAAGTCACTCTGGCGCTCGATCAGCACGACGGGGACACCGCGCGAGGCCAGCAGCCAGGCCAGGGCGGCTCCGGCGGGGCCGGCTCCGACGATCGCGATCGGTTCGCGGCTCAGAGCTTCCGTCATGACGACCTCCCTGCTGCCTTGGGCCTACCCGAGCAGGCGCTTGAAGAGCCCTCCGATCCGGCCGGTGAACTGGTCCTCGGCCCAACCCGACAGCCGTTGGACGGCATCCAGGGCGTCGCCCTGGCCCGACCAGTGCGCCCGCACGACGTCGGGATGCACGTGGTTGACCAGCCGCGACAAGGTGGCCGCAACGACCAGGATGTCGTCGAGCAGGCCGAGAGGTCCGAAGATGAGCTCGGGCATCACGTCGATCGGGGAGAGCACGTACCCGATGCCGAGCAGCGCGATCGCCTTGTCTCCGACGGCCACGCGGTCGTCGCGCAGCAGCCGGAACATCAGGATCGTCAGATCGGGAAGCAGCAGGATCATGTCGCGCAGCCCGCTTCCCTCGCCCGGAGCCGGCAGCTTCATGCGGCTGCGCACCCGATCGTAGAAGCGCTGTTCGCCCGCGCCGAGCTCGATCTCGACGGGATGGGGGGAGCTCACGGCTTCTCCTCCGAGGGCGCGGGGCCGGATTGCGAACCGGGACGGATGCGAAGCCCGGTCAGCGGCTGCGACCGATCTTCCACGAGGACAAGGGTGGCGAGATCGGAGACCGGATGCCACGCAAGCCCAGGGAGGGGTGCAGGCCGGATCCTGCGCTGCGTGGCCTCGCCGATGGCGCTCACTCGAAGCCTCCCGACTCGGGCGGCCCTGCCGCGACGGACCCCGGCACGCGGAGCAGGCCAATCAGGCTGCGACCGTCGGCGTCGGGCATGGGGATGTCGAGCAGCCGGGCCAGCGTCGGTGCGACGTCGAGCTGATGCAGGCTGGGAACCCGGAGCTTCGATCGGAAGCCCTGGCCCCAGGCGACGAAGCCAGGCGAAGCCTGCGAGGGCTCGAGGTAGCCGCCTACCGCGCGCACCGGAGCCGGCGCCAGGACCGGACCGCGGTGCCCGTCGAGGAACACGAAGCCCGGCTCGGCCTCGAGCCCGAACCAGGCCTCGGGGTCGGCACGCCGGGCGATCATCTCCTCGGCCGAGACGATGTGGAACGCGCCTCCCGATTCGGCCTCGCTCGCCAGGGCGGCTCGCGCGGCGACAGCGGACTCGGCATCCCGTGCGTAGACGAAGGCCGATCCTCCATTGCTGCGGGCCAGGGCCGACCAGCCGGCGCTCTCCCCCGCGAGGAGGCCCGCGTGTGCCAGGATCCGGTTGGGGCGCACGGCGCTATGCACCGCCCGGAGCGCTCGGTCCCCGGTCACGACGAGCGCGCTGCGCTCGATGCCGGGACCGCCTGCGAGGCAATCGAGCAGCGTCGCCAGCTCCGCATCGACGGCCGCGAAGGCCGCTGCCGCAGGCTCGGAGTCGGGGCCCCGTTGCAGGACCGGCTTCTCCGGAGCGCGCAGGCGGAGCAGGACCAGGCGGGGTGCCGCGTCGGACTGCAGCACGGTGCAGGCGGCCTGCACCAGGAAGTGATCCCGTTCGAGGCCCGGCCGCGCCACGGCCGGCGGCGCCAGCTTCGCCAGCTCGTGCAGCCAGGGCGTCGTCGTCGGCGCGATCACGGCCAGCCACGATTCGTCCCGCCCTACGGGCTCACCGTCGGGGAGCACTGCGGAGAGGGCCGCGCCCTGAGTCGTCGGCCAGTCGAAGGCGGCCGTGCGCCCCCCGCGCTGGGCGATGGCATCCCAGAGCGTCCCGACCTGGTAGGACTCGGCTCGCCAGGGCCGAGCGCGGGCCAGGCCCTCCTCGGTGATGAGGCGGTCGGCGAGGATGCCGTGGCGCCCGGGGCGCTGGCCGGTCACGAGCGTGGCGTGCACCGGATAGGGACTCCCTGGAGTCACGGCCTCCACGCGTTCGGCCGCCACCCCGGCCTGGGCCAGCAGGCGCAGGGTCGGCATGGTCCCGTCGGGTCCGTAAGCGTCCGCACTCAACCCGGCCACGCTGATGAGGACCAGCGCTGCGGGGGAGCCCGGCGGGCTCGCGAGAGCCGGGAGATCGGGCTGCGGAGCACGGGCGTTCGGACCGAGCGCACCCCCGCCGCAACCCAGTCCGAGAGCGGCGAGCACGAGGGCCAGCCGCGCGGCTGTCCTCATCGGAAGACGCCCGCGCGTTGCTCGCGTCCCTCCTGGAGAAGCCCGTCGATGGCCGCGCGCACCTCGTTCACCTTGCGCTGGACCACGTCGTCCTCCTCGGAGCCCGAGCCCTCGAAGTGGAGGGGCTCGCCGAAGTGGATCCGGTAGCGGACCGGCAGGGGCAGCAGACCCAGCGGACCGAGCAGGGGAAAGGTGGCCGTCACCGGGAGTGAGGGCAGGCCCAGGCGCTTGGCCAGACCCTCCAGATTCATGAGCCCGGGCTGTTGCTCCTCCGAGCCGACGATGCCGATGGGCACGATCGGGGTTTCCGTCTGCAGGGCCAGTCGCATGAACCCGAGGCCGAAGCGCTGCAGCTCGTAGCGGTGATCCCAGGTCTTGTTCATTCCGCGCGCGCCTTCCGGGAAGACCATCACGCACTCGTCGGCCTCGAGGAGTGCCACGCAGTTCTCGGGAGTGCCCACCAGGTTCCCGCCGCGCTCGGCCGCCCAGCTCAAGAAGGGCAGCTGCGGAATGAAGTACTCGCCCATGCCGCGCACGAGCCGCGGCGGCTCGGCTTCGAGCAGCATCGAGACGCCGAGCATCATTCCGTCGAAGGGCAGCTGGCCTGCGTGGTTCGCGATCAGGAGCACGCGCCCGGAGGGCACCTTCTCGATGCCGAAGGTCTCGGTCCGGAAGTAGTGCCGATAGAAGAGGGTCGAGGTGGCCAGGCTGCGCCGCGAACTCTCGGGATGCAGGCCAAAGGCGTCGTAGCCATACTCGTTGAGCCGGGTGGGGATCTTGGCGAGCCGATCGTCCACGCGGGTCTGGGCCTCCTGCAGCGCCGAGGGGAGCACCGCCCCGATCCGCTCCTGGAAGGTCTCGAAGAGTCCGCGTTTCCGTGCCATGCCGTTTGCGCTCCCGCTCTCAGCCGCGCCCGCGCAGGCTTCGGAAGGTCTCCTCCAGACCGAACAGGGCCTTGAAGCCGATCGCCTGGGCCAGGGCGTCCCCGGCGAGGGTGACCGGGTACTTCAGGTAGTCGATCGCACCCGGGGGCCAGGGCGCCATCCCCGCACCGAAGAGCATCCGAACGCCCGGTCGGAAGAGCGGCTCCGGAATCGGCCAGGCCACACCACCGGTCTCCTCGATCGCGGTGTGCAGCGGCACCTGGCCCGCACCCACCACGTTGTAGACCCCCGCCAGGTCCTGCTCGAGGGTCATGGCGATCGCATCCGTCAGGTCCTGCTCGTGGAGGAACTGCATCATCGGGTCGAAGCCCAGGACGGTGGGTGCGCGCTCCTGGCGCAGGTACTCCGCCATCATCGAACGGGAGTTCGGACCGAGCACACTGACCGGGCGCAGCACGGTCGTGCGGATCTCCGGGTGACGCCACAGGAAGCCGGTCGCCATCGTGTCCACCTCGACCAGGTCGCGGATCTCCGGGTAGCTGCGACTGGCCGACAGGGGCTGGTCCTCGTCCAGGTAGAAGGGGTTCTCGGGGAAGGCCCCGTAGACGTAGCTGCTCGACATCACCACGAGGTTCGTGACCTCGTAGCGGTGGCAGTGGTCCAGCAGCTGCTTGGTGCCCCGCACGTTGATCTCGTGGCGGCGGTTCGGGTCGCCCTTGAAGTGGCGGATGAAGCCCATGTGGACGACGTGGCTGGGCCGCTCGGTCCGGAGCAGGTCCTCGAACCCCTTCTTGCGGAGATCGAGCACGTGCACCGCAACCTCGGCGGGGTGGTCTTCCCACGGAGTGCGGTCGACGCCCAGGACCTCGAAACGAGTGCGGAGGCGCTCGGTGAGGAGACGGCCCGGGCCGCTCCCGATTCCGGTGATGAGGACTTTTTCCATAGGGGTCCCGAGGGGTTGCGACCACGAGGGTATCCGTAGGAGGCGCCCGCCACTACCCCCGTAGCCACCGAATGGGTAGGATGCCGGGCGCGATCGTCCCGGGGCAGATCCGGTCACCCACCCGCCATCGCCGACCCCGCGTGACCCCGAGGGGGGCATCGAGAGCGGTTTCGGAACCGGGATCGCGAGGCTTTCAGAAGGGAACCACGGATTGCCCGAAGGCGAAGCCCGGTACGAGGACCTCGAGATCCCCCTGGCCGAACCCGTTCACGGGCTCGAATCGGTCAAGGGCACCCTGGGCATCCCCGAATGGTGGCCCACCGGCTCCCGGGTCAGTGTCGTGTTTGCCCAGGCGAGTGCTGCGGAGGATCCGCTCCTGGTCGCCCTGCAGCACGCCCTGACCGAGCGCAAGTACCTGACGCTGCGCTTCCCCTTCCCCTACATGCAGGCGGGCAAGAAAAGGCCCGACGGCATGCGGGTGCTCCAGCGCACCTTCCAGTCGGCGGTCACCATGCTGAGCCGGGACCCGACCGCCGCTCCCGCCCACGTCTTCGTCGGTGGCAAGAACATCGGCGCCCTGGCCGCCGCCCACGCGGCCACCGCGCGCATGCGCATCGAGGGGCTCTTCTTCCTCGGCTTCCCGCTGCACAAGCAGGACAGCACCGAGGAGCTGCGTGCCGAGCGGCTCTATCGGGTCATCAACCCGATGCTCTTCGTACAGGGCAGCAAGGACCGCCACTGCGACCTGCCCTCCCTGCGCCAGGCGCTGGGTCGGGTGGGTGCCCCGGTGCAGCTCCACGTGGTCGACGAAGCCGACCACGCCCTCAAGGTCGCCAAGAAATCGGGTCGCAGCCCCGAGGAGGTGCACGCCGAGATCCTGGCGACCCTCGAGGCCTGGATCCTGAAGACGCTCGGCGACCCGCTGTAGGCGTGACCGGGATCCGGGTCGATCTCGGGGACTCCCCGTCGCCGTGGCCTGGCACACGCTGGAGCCGGCCTCGAAGCTCCGCCTCGGCGAGGTCCGCGCCTTCGAGATCGGCGGTCGCTGGCTGGCCATCGGCCGAACCGCAGGGGGCTACTTCGCCATGGACGACCACTGCCCCCACGCCGGGGGCAGCCTCGGCGAGGGGACGCTCGAAGGTGAGTGCGTCGTGTGCCCCATCCACGGCTACACCTACCACGTGCGCTCGGGCGAGGGCATGGACGACGGGGAGGCGGTCGCGGTCCACGAGGTAGAGCTCGACGGCGACGTGCTTCGGGTGAACCTCCCGGAGCCGACCTAGCCCAGATCCCGAGGAGTGGAAGGGCCAACCCGCCCCGGGATTGAGGTGATCGCTCCAGAAACGGCCCATAGCATGGCGGGGACCTTTCCTGGGTAGGAGGATCCCTTGCTGAGGCGTCTCCGCGTCGCGTGGCTCCTGTCTTCGGCGTTGGCCGTCCTGTCGCTCGCACTGGCTCCACAGGCAGACGCCAGCCAGATCGCGATCACCGGGCTCGGCAGTGGCTACACGCCGGCCTTCTCCGTGGACAGCACCTCGGGCTGGAGCTTCACGGCCCACTCGAACCTGCTCGTGACGGAGCTGGGCGTCTGGGATCAGGGGAGCAACGGGCTGAATCACGATCACGACGTCGGGCTCTGGACGGCGGGTGGCGTATTGCTCGGCTCGCTGAACGTCGCGGCCGGAACGACCGCTCCGCTGGTCTCCGGGTTCCGGTACCAGACGCTGAGCTCGGCGATTGCGCTCAGTGCCGGCGCGCAGTACGTGATCGGCGCCAGCTACCTGGACGTGACCCAGGGACCGGATCCGATCCTCCAAGCGGCCAGCTTCGTGAACACCGACCCCGCGATCACCTGGGTCGAGGCACACCGCTTCCAGGACCTGGGCAACCTCCACCCCGGGCTCCAGTTTCCGACGGCCCTCGGCAACGACGAGAAGAGCTTCTTCGGCCCGAACTTCCGGTTCACCGTGCCGGAGCCGACGGTGGCTGCCCTCGTGGCCGTGGGCCTCCTGGGGATCGGTCTTCGAAGGCGTCGGTGACACTTGGCGCGCAGCCGTCGGAGCGAGGCCTCCGCGCCGGGGATCGGCCCGGCCAGGTCCGCAGCTTGTCCACAGCCCGTCGCTAGGCGATCCTGGGAGGCCCCCAGGAGAGCCGGAATCGTGAATGACTCCAGCGAGTTGTACTTCCACCAGCTGCCCGTCGGCGAGATGGCCAATCTCGCCTACCTGCTCGGGAGCACGACCACCCGCGAGTGTCTGATCGTGGACCCGGCCTGGAACGTGAAGGGGATGCTGGACCAGGCCGAGGCCGACGGCATGAAGGTGGTGGGGGCGCTCGTCACCCACTACCACCAGGATCACGTGGGTGGCTCGATCTTCGGCATGGAGATCGAGGGGTTGCCCGAGCTCATGACCCGGAACCCGGTGCCCGTGCACGTGAACCAGCAAGAAGCCGAAGGGCTCCGCCACGTGACCGGGGTTTCGGAATCCGACCTGGTTCGCCACGAAGGAGGCGACGTGGTCGAGCTCGGCGGCGTGAAGATCCGGCTGATGCACACGCCCGGCCACACGCCCGGCTCCCAGTGCTTCCTCGTGGAGACACCGCAGCACGCGGGCTGCCTGGTGTCCGGGGACACGCTCTTCCTCGGAAGCTGCGGCCGCGTCGACCTGCCGGGCGGGGATCCGGAAGCGCTCTACGAGAGCCTGCACGGACAGCTCGGCAAGCTGCCCGACGAGACGCTCCTCTACCCGGGCCATCTCTACGCGGCCGATCCCTCCTCGACGATCGGCGAGCAGAAGCGCACCAACCCCTACCTGCGAGTCGCCCGGCTCGAGGACTTCCTGGGCTTCCTGGGCTACTGAGAGCCGGTGACGGCGCCGGCCGACCCGCCGCTGCCGAGCGCGCCCGACACCAGCGGGGCGCTCGAGCGGCGCACGTTGTGGGCCTACGCGCTGCCCGCCCTCGGCCCGGCGCTGCTCTACAACCTCGTCGTGGTGATGTACCTGAACTTCGCCACGGACCAGCTGGGCGCCGCGCCCGGTGTGATCGGCGCGATCTTCGGGCTCTCGAAGATCTGGGATGCGGTCTCCGACCCGATGGCCGGCTACCTCTCGGACCGCACCCGGGCGGGCCTCGGAAGACGGCGCTCCTGGCTGCTCGGCTCTGCGCTCCCGATCGCGGCCTTCTCGCTCATGGCCTGGGCACCACCCCGGAGCCTCGAGGGCACGGCACTCACGGTCTGGATCGCCGTCGGGATCTTCGGCTTCTACACCGCGTTCACGGCGGCCGATGTGCCCCACATGGCACTCGGGGCCGAGCTGACCGTCGCCGACCGGGGCGGGCGGAACCGGCTCTTCGCGTGGAGGCAGCTGGTCCGCACCCTCGGCATGCTCGGCGCCTTCGGGATCGGCACCGCGGTGGTCGCACAGCCCGAGACCGGGAGAGAAGGCGCCTTCTGGCTGGCCTCCGGGGTGGGGCTCTTCTCGGTCGCCATGCTCGCCTGGGGAGTCTGGGCCCTGCCCCCCGAGCGGCCAGACTTCATCGCCCGCGGTGCGCGCAACCCGTTCCGCGCCGTGATGGATGTCGCCGGGAATCCCCACGCACGGCTGCTGCTCTTCGTGTTCTTCATCGAGAGCATGGGGACCGGTGCGATCGGCGTGCTCGTCCCCTACGTGATCCGATACGTGTTGGAGCTGCCGACCGCCTTCATTCCGGCCATGCTGCTCTGCTACACGGTCGCCGCGGTGGCGGGGATCCCCTTCTGGGTGCGCTTGGCCCGCGTCCACGAGAAGCGCCGGCTCTGGCTGGTGGCGATGCTCCTGTCCGGCTTCGGCTTCGGCCTGATCTTCTGGGTGGGCCCCGGCGATTGGCCGCTGATGGCCATCTCCGGCCTGATCGCCGGCTTCGGTGGGGCGTGCGGCAACACCCTCGGCCAGGCCCTGAAGGCCGACGTGATCGACGTGGACGAGTACCGCACCGGCGAGCGCAAGGAGGGCGCCTACTTCGCAGCCTGGAGCTTCGCCGGAAAGCTGGCCGCGGGGTTGATGGTGGCGGTCGTGGGCTTCGCCCTGGAAGCGACGGGCTACGTGGCGAACATCGAGCAGCCACAGGAGGTGCGCTTCGCGATGGTGGCCCTGATGGGCGGCATGCCGCTGGCCGGATACGCGTTCGGAGCCCTGGCCTTCGCGCGGTTCCGGCTGAGCGAGGCCGAGCACACCCGCATCCGGAACGAGCTCGACGCCCGCCAGACGCCGTAAGCCTGCGAATCACAGTCACTTTCGGGCCCGGCGGCGGTTGAAAAACGGAACCCTCTCCGGTAAGGTCCGGCCCGCTCGAGAACCCCCCTCCCCCATGGGACGAGTGCATCTCGGGCTCCCTTCCATGGCCCGCGCCGAAAGAGTGCGGGTCGAAGCAACGGAGCGTGTCCCCATGAAGATCCTGGTCTGCATGAAGCAGGTACCTCACCAGGATGCCCGCCTCGACATCGACGGCGACGGCACCTGGATCAAGGAAGACGGCATCAAGTTCGAGATCAACAGCTACGACACCTTTGCCCTCGAAGAGGCCTTGCGCATCAAGGACGCGGGTGAGGCCGAGGTGGTCGTGGTCTCCATCGGCCCGGACCGGGTGACGCAGGCCTTGCGCACCGCGCTGGGCATGGGGGCGGACCGTGCCGTGCACGTGAACGACGACGCCGTAGCCGGCTCCGATGCGCTCGCCATCGCCAAGCTGCTCGCCGCCGTCGCCAAGGAGGAGAGCCCGGACCTCGTGCTGATGGGCCTCATGTCCGACGATGGCAACGCCACCGCCGTGGCACCCATGGTCGCCGAGCTGATGGGCATTCCGAGCGCGACGGGCGTGATGAAGGCCGAGGCGGAGGGAGACGGATACCGCTGCGAGCGCGAGCTCGAGGGCGGCGCCCTGGAGGTCGTGGACCTTCCGACCCCCTGTCTGATCGCCGTGCAGTCGGGCCTGAACCAGGTCCGCTACGCGTCGCTCAAGGGCATCATGGCGGCGAAGAAGAAGCCGATCGACACGAAGGGCGCGGGCGACCTGGGCCTGGCGGACCAGGTGGGCACGGCGGCCGCGAAGGCGCAGATCGAGAAGATCTACCAGCCGGCCAAGGGCGAAGGCGCGGAGATCATCGAGGGCTCGACGGACGAGGTCGTGTCCCAGCTGGTCGGCAAGATCAAGGAGCTGGGCCTCCTCTAGGGGCCCAGAAAGAGGAGAACCACCGATGGGCACCATTCTCATCGTCGCAGAACTCAAGGACGGCAGCGTTCGCGAGGCCAGCTACGAGCTGGCCGCCTTCGCCAACAAGATCGGCGGAGACGTGAAGAGCCTCGTGATCGGAAGTGGAGTGGCGGGTGAAGCCGAGAGCTTCGCCAAGAAGGGCGGCGGCACGGTCTACGTGGCCGACGACGCCTCCCTCGCCAACTACAACGTGGACGGCTACTCGGCCGCGATCCGCGCGGCCATCGACGCCTCGGGCGCCGACACCGTGCTGATCTCCAACACGCCCACCGGGTGGGACGTGGCCCCGCGCATCGCGGCGGCCCTGGACGCGGCCTTCGTGTCCGACGTCTTCAACTTCGAGGACGGCGCCTACATCCGGCGCGTGTTCAACGGCAAGCTCGACGCGCGGGTGAAGGTGGCCGGCGACAAGGCCGTGGTCACCGTGCAGCCCGGCGCCCTGCCGGCCTTCGAGGGCTCGACCGACGGCAGCACCGAGACCCTCGCGGTCGACACCAGCGGTGCGCGCGCGAAGTTCGTCGAGACCAAGGTGGCCGAGGCCAAGGGCGTCGACCTGACCAAGGCCGACGTGATCATCTCCGGCGGCCGTGGCGTCGGCGACCCGGAGAAGTTCACCGAGGTGATCCAGCCGCTGGCCGAGGCCCTGGGCGGCGCGATGGGCGCCTCACGCCCCGTGGTCGACGCGGGCTGGCTGCCCCACGAGTACCAGGTCGGCTCCTCCGGCCAGGTGGTGACGCCGAAGCTCTACGTGGCCTGCGGCATCAGCGGTGCGATCCAGCATCTGGTGGGCATGAAGGGCTCGAACTTCATCATCGCCATCAACAAGGACCCCGACGCACCGATCTTCGAGGTCGCGCAGCTGGGCGTGGTGGCCGACCTCTTCGAGGTCGTGCCGGCCCTGACCGCGGCGCTGGCCGAGGCCAAGGGCTAGGTCCCTTCGCCGATCCGATCCCAAGAGGGGCGTCCCGAAGGGGGCGCCCCTCCTTGCCTGGGGCGGACGCCGACTCAGTCCGTCGCGAAGCTCTGGCGACTGACACTCCCCTCCCCTGGAGGCGGCGGTCCGCCCGGGGGTGGCTGCGGAACGATGCGGAGCGCATGGTCGGAGATGCCGGGAACGGTCCTCACCGCGAGCACTTCGCGGGTGGCGTCCCAGCTGACCCATCCCGAGTCCAGCGGCTCGAAGAGCGTGACCTCGAAGCCCTCCGGGTAGAAGCGCCTGGCGGGGACGTAGATCTCGGTCGCCCCCGTGACGCCGGGCTCGTCGGTCCAGGTGAGATCGAAGCTCCTCTGCTGCGGATCGTACGAGTAGGCCCCGATGGTGCCGGCCACGCGCTGCGGATAGGCGCGTACGAGGACGTCCGCGCGCTCGGCGACCTCCTGGTGCGCCCCATCGAGGATGCTCCAGGAGCTCCCCGGATCGTGGCTCCAGTAGGTCCAGCCACTCGTCACGCGATCCGCCATCTCGACGGTCTCTTCGAGGTTCTGGAGGTAGTTGCCGAACTCCGGGCCCGCGCCGAACTCGCCGATCAGGAGAGGGGTGCCCATGTGACGGATCTCGGACCTGCGGTTCGCCTCCCAGTCGGGGATCGAGGTGTCGAGGGCCGGGTCGTAGCTGCCCAGGATGCCCATGACCAGGGAGTAGTAGTGGGGGAAGTAGGCGATCTGCGGATCGCCCCCCCGCGGATCGTCGAGCTTCGGGAGATGCGAGGGGCTGCCCTCGTTCGAGCCCGCCGCGGCGGGCTCGATGAAGATCCAGCTGTCCTCGTCGACGCTTCGGATCTCGGCGGTGACGCGGCGATAGAAGTCGGCGAGCTTCGTCGCCTCCCACAGGGCCTGCGCCGCGGGGTCACCGATCGGGAACTGGCCCAGCCAGTCGAAGCCGTAGCTCGAGCCCGCCCAGGGCTCGTTCATCAGGTCGTAGCCCAGCACGTTGGAGGTCCCGGCGAAGCGCCCGGCCACGTGTCTCCACATCGCCGCGTAGCGATCCTGCAGCTCCGGATGGGTGCCGTCGTCGTAGTTCCAGAGGTGGTCGAAGGCGCGCAGCACGGCGGGGTTCAGGTAGTTCAGGGACCAGTTCATCCGGTTGTAGTTGAAGATCTCGCCGTCGGTGATCGTGGCCCACTGCGGCGCACCGTTGAAGCCAATGGCTCGGCCGCTCGTATCGAGCTTGCCGTACACGTCCTGGTGCATGTCGAGAATCACCCAGACACCGGCATCCCGGAACCAACCCACCCGCTCGGCCACCTGGTCGAGATAGGCGTCGTCGTAGACGCCCGGCTGCGGCTCCACGTGCTCCCAGAAGATCAGGTAGCGGACGACGTTGAATCCCCAGTCCTGCGCGATGCGATGGGCCTCCGCCTCGGTGATCCAGGGATGACCGTCACCGGGGTCGGCGGGCGGTCCGTCGTGCCACGTCGGGCCCTTCGCCCCGCTGGCCACGTTCAGCCCGTGCAGCACGAGCGCGCGACCCTGGTCGTCGCGCAGGAAGGCCTGGTGGGGCTGGTCGCAGCCCGCCTGCGCCAGGCCGAGCAGGACGAGGGCGAGCCCGAGGACGAGCCCTCGGGAGGCTCGAGGAAGTCGAACGGCAGGTGCGTCGGTCATGCACTCCCTCGGGTCATGAGGGAGAAGCTCCCCGGGGCCATGAGGGGATTCTCCCATTGCCCACGGCCCAGAGCAATCGCTTTCCCCGACTCCGACGCGAGGCGGGGGGAGCCGTCAGGTCCCGTCGGTCTCCCCGCTCGAGCGCGGCACGCACTCGGGCGCCACGATCAGCGGCGGGCTGCCGTCGGACTTCAGACCCAGGTAGGCCTCCTCCCCCGCCAGCAGCTCGCGACCCGACAGGCCGCATCGCGTCGGCTGGGCCAGGGTGAGGGGCTGGAAGCCGATCACGCCCGCCAGGGGAGCGGCTGTAGGCGGGGGAGGCTCCTCGGGCTCGGGAAGACGGGGCGGGCTCGAGCGCCCCGGCTCGCCGAGGCGATCCGCCCAGTCGCGGATCTCCCCCTCCGCTCGATGGCCCATGGCCGACATCGCGTCGACGGCGTCCTCCAGAAAGGAGCGGACCACGTTCGACACGGGCACCCGCATGCGCTCGGCGAGCTCCTTCAGCTCGTCGGCCAGGACCTCGGGCACGCGGGTATGGAGGACCCGCTCCTTCCGGTCCTTCCGGCGGTCGGTCTTCTCGTCGGTCATGAGCTGAGACGTAGCACTTCGTGACACCGCGGGCCGGCGCCCACAGGGCCAGGGCCCTGGGACGCCAGGCGGGTGCTAGCCCTCGTCCACGTCGTCGACGTCGTCAGCGAGGCGGGCCAGGCTCTCGGAGGTCGCCCTCATGCCGTCGGCGGTGGCCGCGACGGCGGCCTTGCCGATGCTCAGGCCGGTTTGCAGCCAGGTGCCGGCCACCTCGATGATCTCGTCCACGAACTGGTCCGCTGCGGGGGTCGTCTGGTTCTTGTCGTTCATCTCGGTCTCCCTTGGGGTTCGGCGTGTCATCACGCGATCCACAACGTAATACTCCGTGATACAGAATCAAGGGAAATGGAGAAGAAATGTGATACAAAGTGACTCCCCGTGGGGCTAACCCTCCTTGGCGTCGACGAAGATGGGCGAGGACCAGGCCCGCTCCTCGGTCTCTGCGAGACAGTCGTCCTCGGCCGACCGCGAGGAGCAGGGGTCGACCTCGACGCAGCGCCCCTCCTCATACCGGGTGCAGCCGAGGGGGTCGGCCGCCACCGCGGGGCTCGAGGCCTCGATCGCCCGCACGTAGTAGACCGCATCGCGGGCCAGGGTGGTGAACTCCGGATCGGTGAAGGCCGCCGTGCATCCGTCCCCGTCCCCGGCACAGGAGATGACCCGCCACGGATCCTGGATCAACGGCTCGACCTCCTCGCCCCGGTCGTTCTGCGGGAGGATCCGAACGACCTCGAGGCGTGTGATCGGTCGCCTCTGGTCCGAGGGGTGGTAGCACTCGCCCTGGCACAGGCGCGCCACGCGGTCCGTGCCCATCGCCCCGGCCGCGTCGGCCGGACAGCCGGGCTTCTGCTCGAAGGAGCCGACCGCCCGAACCTGGAAGATCGGGGGCTCGTCGAGGGACACCTGACCGCCCATCGGCACCGAGCGCCCAGCCGGTCCGTTCAGCAGGTCGAACCACAGCAGGATGCGCGGCCCGCTCGTGCCGTAGACCTCCTTGCGCTGCATCGCGTCCCAGATCTCCTCGCGACTTCGGCCCTCGGAGTGCACGGCCGCCAGCCCGCCATTCAGGAAGAACGACGAGCCGCGCTCGGTCTCGAAGATCGAGAAGACGGCCGTCGAGAATTCCTCGTCCATCGGCTCGGAGTGGGCGACGGGGTCCTTCTTCGGGATCTCGCCGAGCGGCGTGTTCACGAAGTTGCCGAAGCGAGCCTCGGTGAACTCGGAGCGCGCCACTTCCTTGTAGCCGGTGCCGGGGCGCGCCGAGTGGTTGTCGCTCGAGGCGATGAACCCGAAGCGGAAGCGGTCCGCGCCCTCTTCCTTCGCGTCGGGCCTGGCCAGGGCCATGATGTACTGCACCGAGCTGCGCGGGCGGTAGTTGAACGAGGGCTGGAAGCAGTCTCGACACTGCCCCGCGTCCTGCCAATCGGCGACCTCGGTGGCGGGCACGGTGCTGAAGCCGCCGTTGCGGTCGGCGTCGACCCAGTGCTGACGGGCGGTTGCAGCGCGGCTCGCGCACTCGCCGGCGCCCTCCCCTTCCGCGAGGCAGCGCGCCTCGATGATCTCGCCGGCCCGCCAGCACGACGGGAGGTAGGCATCGCTGGGCTCGGGGCAGCTGCGGTCACCGTCGGCGTCGAAGATCACCTCGCGGTAGGAGCGGAACTCCTCCGAATTCCCGTGGCCGCTCATCACCTCGATGATCCGCTGGCGATTCGGGTCGTGCATGCCGTCGCTGAGCTGCTTGTCCCAGGAGGAGCCCGGCGGCGTGTAGAAGCCCCAGGTCGTGCCGTGCGGGATCACCATCGTGTGCAAGCCCCAATCGTCGAGCTTGTCGAAGAGGATCTCCGGGGTGGGCGCCGCCTCCCGGCAGTCGGTGGGCAGCTCGCGCACCGGAACGCCGGCTGGGCAATCGCGGATCTCGGCGGTCTCCGACAGGTAGCGAGCGAACTCGGGGCCACCGGTCTCCCACTCCGAGACCGAGAGCAGGCCCAGCAGGAGGGGCGAGGGCATCACCGTGGCCACGTCCGGCGCCCCCAACGGGATGCCGGAGCTGATCGGCCTGGCGGGGATCTCGTCATCGGCGAGATCGCGAAGGATGACGTTCTTGTGGCCGTAGTGGCTCTCGGGCGTGGGGCCCACCTGGGTCCACTCCCAGCCGAGGAAGGCCACCGTGTCCGGGTTCTTCGGATCGTCCACCAGTGCGTTGCACTGGCGAATCGTGTCGACCGTCTCGGTCCAGCGGCGGGGACCGAGGGTGACCGCATGGTCGTTGATCGACCAGAAGTCGAGAGCGGCGCAGTGCCGCGCGTAGTCACAGGCGTCGGCGACGGGGTGCGCTCCGTCTCCGCCC
>NYZB01000158.1 GCA_002687015.1 Deltaproteobacteria bacterium | reverse complement strand
GGTGCAACGTGCTTCAACGGCCCGAAGATCCCGGCGCTGCGCGGCGCCCCCGCGCGGGCCTCGACCATCCCGCCCGCGGTCCCGAGCACGAGCACGCCGTCCCACGCCAGCGCCGTGTACCGCTCCAAGCTCGAGTGCGCGAACTCGAGCGACGCGTCCGACCCACCTCGGCCGCGACGCGGGTTCTCGTGGAGCAGTGGCGCCACGCACTCGCCGAGTTCTATCCCAGCCCGCTCGGCCAATACGGCGACGGTCGCCGAGATATCGAGGCCGTGACCGTGGCCACCTTCGCGAGCGCCTTCCACCACATGGAGATTCTCGGCAACCGCTTCGACCTCCTCGTCGTCGACGAAGCCCACCACTTTGGCGGCGGGGCACCGGACGAAGCACTCGAGCTGTGCGCCGCATCCTGGCGTCTCGGCCTCACCGGCACGCCGCCGGACGACGCCCAGAGACGTGACCGGCTCGGCGAGCTGATCGGGCCCGTGGTCTGCCGCCAGCGCGTCGGAGACCTCGTGGGTGACTACCTGGCGCCGCTTCGGATCGTGTCGCTCGCGCTCGACCTGAATGCCGCGGAGAGGTGCGCGTACGAGGCGGAAGTCGAGGTCTATTCCCCGGTCGTGCGCCACTTCTTCCGCTACGCGCCGCGTACGAGCTGGCGGGACTTCCAGCGCGCAGCCGTGCGCAGCGACGAGGGCCGTCGTGCTCTCGCGGCCTGGCGGCGATCGCGAAACCTCCTGGCCCTCACCGAGGGGAAACGCGAGGCCCTGGCCAGACTGCTCGCGAGTCATCGCAACCAGCGCCTCTTGATCTTCACGGGGAGCAACCTCGCGGCGTACGCGATCGCCAGGGAACAGGGCGTCACACCCGTCACCAGCGACATCGGCCGGGCCGAGAGGAGGGAAGCCCTGGAGCGTTTTCGCAGCGGGGAGCTCCGCTCCCTGGTGAGCGCGCAGGTCCTGAACGAGGGCATCGACGTCCCCGACGCCGAGGTCGCGATCCTGGTCGGGGGCCGCCTTGGGCCTCGGGAGTACCTTCAGCGGGTCGGCCGGCTGCTGCGGCCCGGACCGAACAAGGAAGCGCTGGTCTACGAGCTGGTCACCCGCGACACCCACGAGGTTCGCAGCGCCGCGAGAAAGAGGCGCGAGCTTGGTTCCTGAACGCCTCCTCCAGTTCGAAGTCACCGGACTCCGGGCGCTTCCCCGTTTCCTGACGCCTTCGGACCAGGGGTGGCTCCGCATCCTGCTCGAGGAGTTCGCCCGCTTCGAGGGCGACCGGGGCGAGGCCCTTCACGAGCGCCTCCGAGAACCCCTGCCCTGCTACACGCCCGAGGGCAAGCTCAAGCTCGCAAGCCACGTCCTGGAACGCATGGGCCGCTCGAGGGCACCGGAGTCGCCGGTCGCGCCGAGGAAGGCGAGGCACACCTTCTTCGCCGAGGCCCAGGCTGCGCGCGATCGCGGCACACCCTGGGACCGGGCCTCGATCCTGGCCGCAGCCGCCTCGAAGGTCGGCTGCTCGGCGAGCTCGCTCGAGCGATCCCTTCTCTCAGATCTCCCGCGCGAGCGGATCCTGGAGCTCCCCTCTCCGCTCCCGGACGCCGGCGAGGTGGCGTTGCGCACGAACCTCGCCCTCGCGCAGGGCTTCCTCCTCCGGTCGTCTCGCGTGTCGCTCAGCGTGGAGGGCAATGCGCGGGCCGTGCTTCGTCAGGTGCAGCGCCGACGCCTCCTCTGCACGATCCGTCCGCGCTCGAAGGGCGGCCAGACGGCCCTCGAGTTGTCGGGACCCGATGCGCTGTTTCGCCGCACCGTCCTCTACGGCCGAGCGCTCGCTTCGTTGGTGCCGGCCCTGCGCGGCTGCGATCGCTTCGAGATCACCGCCCTCGCCGACCTGCGCGGCCGTTCCCTGGAAGTCGTGTTGCGCTCCGGAGACCCGATCTTCCCGCTGGCGCCACCCCTTCGCCGCTACGACAGCGGTCTGGAGGAACGCTTCGCCGCGGACTTCCGCAAGGCTGCGCCGGGCTACGACCTGATCCGCGAGCCGGAGCCCCTTCCCGTGGGCGACCGCCTGATCTTTCCCGACTTTGCGATCTTCCATCGGCGCGATCCAGCCCGCAGGGTGCTGCTCGAAATCGTCGGCTTCTGGACCCCTCGCTACCTGCACGACAAGCTCGAGGGCCTTCGGCGCGCCCAGCGCTCCGACCTCCTGCTCTGCATCGACGAAGCGCTGAACTGCGCGCGCGAAGACCTGCCACCCCAGTCCCGGGTCGTTCGCTTCAAGCGACGGGTCGACGCGCAGGAGACGCTCGCGGTGGTGGAGTCGATGCTGCGCGGCGAGGGCGCCTGATCTCGAGGAGCCCGCCGAGCTCCCAGAGCAACCCAGCTCCTCCCTCGGCCCTCGATCTGGATGTCGACCCGTTCGCAGCGAGCTGCCGGTGCCGACGGGAACCAGCCAGCCCATGGTCACGTTCTCCTCGAATGGGTTCGAGTGAGACAACGTGATCATGGCGGCGTGGGTGTCGTCGAATGCGCTTCCGTGTGCGCGGACATGGCACTCTCTCGCGTCTCGAGCATCAAACCCGAGCCCGCAAGGAGGCCGATTCGCCGAAGACCGCGACGCACAGGCGATTCTCGCGGCTCTGCATCTCGGAACCCACCGGCTCTGGCGCTCTACACCCTGCATCGGAGCTTCGTTGGGATGCCAGCGGCTTCCGTGCCAACGCGAGGCAATGGGTTCACCCTCACCGCTCTACTTGTCCCTGGTCGAACTCGCGGGCCCACTCCGCCATCTCGTTGTCGAGCAGCTGGGAGCAGGTTCGAACTTGAGTCCCTCTGGGCTCCGAGACGTGGTGCACGACGTCGGAGAGCCTTGCCACGCCGGCCTCACGGCTCGCGATGCAGAAGGTCCGGTACAGCACCGAGAAGACATCGGCGTCTCGAGTTGCGACGGTGTCGGTCGGGAAGCGAACGAGTAACCGCTCGACCCGATCTTCGG
This sequence comes from Deltaproteobacteria bacterium, assembly GCA_002687015.1. GTDB lineage: Bacteria > Myxococcota_A > UBA9160 > UBA9160 > UBA6930. The sequence goes on along the minus strand of NYZB01000158.1, from coordinate 15,408 downwards.
CCGGAGGAGAAAAGAGCCGGCATTCGGCGTCGGGCTTCAGGTCCAGCTGCGCACAGGCGGATCCGTACAGAGCCCGCAGGCGAGAGATCACCTTCTCGGATGACGGAGTGGGCTCCTGCTGGGTGGGCGGGGAGTAGGGCGACCGTTGTTCGAAGGGCGGACCGTCATCGACAGCCCTCAGGCTCCAGCCGTGGGCCGTGAGGCACTCAGCGTAGTAGGTGGACCGTTGCCGCTGCGCCAAGATGGCAATCAGGAGAGCCTGGCCGCTGGTACCGCCGGAGGCTCCACGATCAGAACGCAGGGTTCCTTTCGATCCACTCGCGATCCTCAGCGTACGCAAAGAAGGCCGCGACCCGCCCGATTGCCTTGCTCACCGTGGTGGCGCTTGGGCGTTTCTCGGGCGGCGGCTCCTCGCCACTGAGGAACCCGCGGATATCCACGCTTGCCTGCGTACCCTTTGGTACCCGTTGCAACAGGGACTTGAGCTTGGCGATGTCGTCGCGTCGCACCTCATCGACGGGCCGGTCGCCCACAAGTTGAAGCAGGCGGTCCAGGTTCCGCTTCGTCTCGGCCACGCCCTTGTCTTCCCACGAGCCCGATTCGCTCTCGAGCCACTCGTCCACGGCCGCGCGGAGGCTCCTGTCAGTTCCTGCAGCCCCGGGACCTCCGCCTGCGGTCGCCCCGGCAACCTCGGACCGCCGGGGCCTACCCGAGTAGTCCGCCTCCCACTCCTCCGCGCAGTCCCGCAACAGGCGGAGCTTGGTCCGCTGGAGTTCCCAGCACAGGCGATCGAACGATGCGCTCGCAAGGCCCTCGCCGGTACCCTCCAGCAACTCCCGAGCCTCCTCCTCCACGCCCGTGCGGTCCCCCCTGACCATTCGCTCGTCCTCTTCTGCGAGCGCCTCCCAGTAGATCGCGACATGATCCGCGAACTCGACCTCCGCCGGGTAGCCGCGGTTGGTCGGAGCCGCCCACTGGGACCGGAACTCCCGATCGCGCTTGATCCCTCTGCGGAAGTAGGTGCGGCAAAGCCGCGAGATGAGGTCTTCGGCAGCGCCCATGGCCCGCAGGGAGCGTAGCTGTTGGACCATGGCCTCAACGAGCGCGTCGACCCGGGCGGCCCGACCTCGAGCGATCGCGGGGTCGCGGGTGTCGAGCGAGCGGACCCACTCCACCTGACCAGCCAGGGGCGCGAGATCGGCCGGAACCCGACGGCGGTAGTGCCACCACCCAGCCCGCAGGACGAGATAGACCCGCTTTCGTGTAGCAACCATCGGCTTCGTTTGTGGAGCAAATGGCTGCTCGGAGGCGGTTCCCCTCGTCTCCCCGCCACGAAACCGCAACTACCTCAAACAGTTGCGGATTCCATGGCGTCCCCAACGGGACTCGAACCCGTGTTGCCGCCTTGAAAGGGCGGAGTCCTAGACCACTAGACGATGGGGACGCGGGGCCTTGCGGCGCCCGGCGGAGTATCGCGAATCGGGGTGGAAGCCGCGAGATCGGGCGAGGGGCTGCGGGGCGTGGTCTGGCGGTGGGTTTCGCGGCGTGCTGCGCATGGCCTGCGGCCCCTGCGTCACCTTCGATGGCCCGGCTGCCACTCACGGTCGTAGCAGTGGAACATGTTGTTGCGGTCTCGGGGGGGGTGACGGCACGCCAAGGGGAGGCGTGGACGTGGGGAACGAAGGAAGTCGTGGGTGGGCCCGCAGGCGCGGGCTCGTTGCCGGGGGATTCCGGGGGTGGGCGCTCGTCGTCTGCGTGGTCGGGGTGGCGACCGCGAGCGCGGGGGGCGCCTCGCCCGGGGCCGCCGGTGAGCAGTGGCAGTCGGGGCACATGCAGAGCCAGTACCGGAGCGTGCTCGCGGTGCCGAGTCGGGCTCCGGAGCTGCGGGGCGAGGCGCGCTACGAGCACCTGAAGGGCGAGCCGGCGGTCACACCCGGCACCGTGCCGCCGAGCACGATCGGGGCCGTGACCCAGCGCAGCTGGGAGAGCGGGCCGGATCGCGGGCCGGGCAAGCGCACGCGGCTGGGCCACGGGCCCGGCGCCGGCAGCGCGGGCCACACGACCTCTGGGCTCAACGGCACGCGCCACAAGAACAAGCCTCCGGGGCTGCGGCCGCGCAAGGGCGGGACCAAGACGGGTCGCCGCGGAGGGGGCAGCGGCGGCATCCGCTAGCGGCCCGGATCGATCTCCCGGGGCCCCCGGGGCCCTCCCGTCGAAGGAGATCGGAACGCGACCCGGAAGTCGGCCGCGACGGGCCGGACTCGGGTACCCTACCCGGCCATGGATGACATCCAGATCCGCCAGGAGAAGGCCCGCAACCTCTGGACCAGCGCGGCGCGCAAGCTGCCGCCCCTGGGCAAGGCCACCGAGATCACCGGGGCTCCCGAGGTGGGTCCCGACCAGATCGGGGGCCTGGCGGAGGCCCAGGACGAGGTCCTCACCTACGCCTGCGCCATGACCAACCCCGAGGTCTACGAGCAGTGGGGCACCTTCCCGCCCTCGGGCCTGCTGCTGATCGGCCAGCCGGGCTCCGGCAAGACGCTCCTGGCCCAAGCCCTGGCGACGCGGGCCGGCACGGCCTTCGTGCACGTGCAGGTGCCGCGCCTGGCCCTCGAGATCGTCCACCACGGCGGCCAGGTCGGGGAGCTCCTCGATGGCTGGTCCCAGGTGCTCGGCGAGATGCCGCCCACCACCGTGTACTTCCACGAGCTCGAGTTCTTCCAGGCCGAGGAGATCGGCGGCCGGCGAACCGACCTGCCGATCGGGCCGATCATGGACTTCCTGGGCGAGATGACCGACCGGGCCGTGGTGCCCGAGCACACCCTGGTGGTGGGCTCGACCAGCCATCCCGACAACCTGCGCCCGGCCTTCGTGCAGCCGGGCCGCTTCGAGCGGGTGGTCGAGGTGAACCCGCTCTACCCCGACGACATCGTCGCGGCGCTCCGGATCCACGCTGCCACGGCCGAGAAGCGGGCCGGGAAGAGCCTCTTCGCCGAGATCGACTGGGAGGACGTGGTGAGCCGCTTCCGCGAGCCCTCGACGGGAGACTGGATCCACCTGCTGCACAGCGTCCTGCGGCGCAAGGCCCGCTGCGAGACGGGCGAGGAGCCCGTGACCCCGGTGTCCACGGAGGACCTGATGCGCGAGGTCGAGCTCTACCGACGCACCCGCAAGCGGCTGCCCTCGCGCCAGCCCGGAGGAACCTACCTGTGAGCTGGCTCGTCACCGGGGGCGCCGGCTTCATCGGCTCCAACTTCGTCCGCCTGGCCCTGGCCCAGACCGACGAGGCCGTCGTGGTCGTCGACAAGCTCACCTATGCGGGCAACCTGCAGAGCCTGCGGGATCTGGCCGACCACCCCGGCTTCCACTTCGTCCAGGCCGACATCGCCGATCGCTCGGCCCTCGACGGCATCTTCGCGGCCCACGACCCGCGCCAGGTGATCAACTTCGCGGCCGAGAGCCACGTCGACCGCTCCATCGACGGGCCGGTCGAGTTCGTGAACACCAACGTGCTGGGCACGCTCCAGCTCCTCGAGGCCTCCCGCGCCCACGTCGCGGCGCTCGCTCCCAGCGAGCAGCAGGCCTTCCGCTACCTCCAGATCTCGACGGACGAGGTCTACGGATCGCTCGGCGACGAGGGCCTGTTCAGCGAGGAGACGGCCTTCGCACCCAACTCGGTCTACTCGGCCAGCAAGGCGGGCGCCGACCACCTGGTGCGGGCCTACCACGAGACCTTCGGGCTCCCCACCCTGCTGACCCACTGCTCGAACAACTACGGCCCCTACCAGTTCCCCGAGAAGCTGATCCCCCTGACGCTCCTGAACGCCATCGAGGGCAAGGCCCTGCCGATCTACGGAGATGGCGGCAACGTCCGGGATTGGCTCTACGTCGAAGACCACTGCAGCGCCCTGCTCCGCGTCCTCTCGGCCGCCGCACCGGGCTCCCACTACAACGTGGGCGGACGGGCCGAACACACGAACCTGGAGATCGTCGATCGCCTCTGCGCCGCTCTCGAGGAGGCGCTTCCGATCGCCTCGAATCCGGCCTTCGAGGGCCGCGAGATCGACCGCTACGAGGCCCTCAAGACCTTCGTCGAAGACCGGCCCGGCCACGACCGCCGCTACGCGATCGACGACCGGCGGCTGCGCGAGGAGCTGGGCTGGAGCCCGGCCACCGACCTCGATTCAGGCCTGGCGAAGACCGTCGAGTGGTACCTGGCGCACCGGGAGTGGTGCGAGGCCGTCCAGTCTGGCAGCTACCGCCGGGAGCGGCTCGGCCTGCAGACCTAGGGCGCCCTACCGGCTGGCGAAGGCGGCCGTGGGGGCCACCTGGACGCGATCGGAGGCGATCCGCGCCGACAGGCACGAGTGGCAGATGCCGTGGCTCGGGCCCTGGGGCGAGGGGGTCGCCGAGACCACCGTGGGGTCCGGCCGGGCCGTGATCACCGTTTCGCACCATGCACAGACAGTCATCTCACAGGGGAAGTGGCCCGTCGCGCAAAGAGGTGGCAAAAATTTCCCGCCCCTGGGACGTCCCAGATCCGGGATTCGGTGCAGCCCCCGGGGCATGGGGCATTTCAGCCCCCAGGGAAGGCCGTGCGAACCCTGCTTCCCGGGCTGGGGCATTGGATGCGGGAGCTGCCCCCCCCCGAACCGGCAGGCCCGCGGCACCCTGCCGGCCGCCTGCGACCCCGCTGCTGCCTCGCGATGGCGCGCCCGTCCCAGGCTCGGGACCGGCCCCATCTCCGGTCGATCCGCAGGGAGGGTGTCCAAGCTCCCGACCTGAAACGGGAAACGGCCTTCGCCGTCAGTTGGGCACGGGCCTTGAAATAGGAGGCCTCTCGCTGAACGAACGCGGAGCCCCCCATGCACGACCCCACCGTCCTGTTCGTGGACGACGAGGTGAACATCCTGAAGGCCCTGCAGCGCCTGCTGCGCCACGAGGGCTGGACGGTGCTCACTGCGTCCCGCGGGCAGGAGGCCCTCGAGCTGCTCCAGAAGCACGAAACCCAGGTCGTGGTGTCCGACCAGCGGATGCCGGAAATGAGCGGCGTGGAGCTGCTCTCCTGCGTGCGCGAGCGCCACCCGAACCTCGTGCGCATGATGCTTACCGGCTACACGGAGATCAACGTCGCCGTCGACGCCATCAACCATGGCGAGATCTACCGGCTGATCACCAAGCCGTGGAACGACGAGGAGCTGAAGGCCACCCTGCGCCAGGCCTTCGACCACTACGCGCTGAAGAACGAGATCAAGCGTCTCAACCACGTGACGCGCGAGCAGAACCTCCGCCTCCAGGACATGAACAAGAACCTGGAGGGCAAGGTCCGCGAGCGCACCAAGCAGCTCGCCGAGAAGCACCAGGAGCTGCGCATCGCCTACGTGCAGACGATCCGTGCCCTGGCCGAGGCGGTCGACGCCAAGGACTCCTACACGCGGGGCCACTCGGAGCGGGTCGGCGTCTACGCCTCGAAGATGGGCCGCCAGCTCGGCCTGCCGAAGGAGGTGATCGAGCGCGTCTACATCTCCGGTCTGCTCCACGACGTGGGCAAGATCGGCGTACGCGATGCGGTGATCACCAAGCCCGATCGCCTGACTCCGGAGGAGTACGAGGAGATCAAGGAGCACCCGGGCATCGGTGCCCGCATCCTACAGCCCGTCGCCTTCCTCGCCGACGTGGTCTCCTGCGTGAAGCACCACCACGAGTGGTACGACGGCTGCGAGCGGGGCTACCCGGACCAGCTGGCCGGCGACCGGATCCCCCTGCCCTCCCGGATCATCATCGTCGCCGACACGGTCGAGGCCATGACCAGCGACCGCCCCTATCGAAAGGGGATGCAGCTCGATGCCGTGGTGCGCGAGCTCGTGAAGTACTCGGGGAGCCAGTTCGACCCGAAGTGCGTGGACGTCATGCTGCGCCTGCTCGAGGGAGAGGGCGACGCGTTCATCAAGAAGGACCCGAAGTTCGACATCCATGCCTTCCTCGAAGTCTGAGAACCCGCGAAAGGGTGGCATCCGCCTGCTCTCCCAGGAGCTGGCCGCCCTCGGAATGGACCTGCACGCGACGCTCCGGGAGGAGCCGCGCTTCCTGATGGATCCGCGTCTGCTGGCCGCCCTCCACCAGGAGCTGCACAACCAGCTGGGTCGGCTGGAGGCCGACGCCGCCCTTCTCCAGATGGGCTTCCTCCACGGCCTGCGCGATGCACTGCTCATGGTGCACCGCGGCTTCGGCCCGCTCGCGACCCGAGGCCCGGACGGCCCCGTCGGTTCGCGCCTGCCGCTGCGCCTGGCCCGCCCGACCGCGGGCCCGTCGGGCCAGTTCGCCCTGCGCGGCAGCTGGCCCGAGGTGATGGAAGCCGAAGCCGTGATCACCTCGCGCGGCCTGCTCGCGGAGCCCGCCTGCGTCCTCAGCGCGGGCTTCACCTCCGGCTGGCTCTCGGGCATCTACGATGCGGACATCCTCGCACTCGAAACCGGCTGCAAGGCCTCGGGCGCGGGCAAGTGCGACTTCCTCGCCCTGGACGCCGCCCAATGGGAGAGCGGAGAGGACGTCACGGGGCGGGAGGCGCTGCTCGCCCTGCCCTTCCAGCCCCTGCGCGACGTGGTGCTTCGCCACCTGGAGGAGGAGGCGCCTCCGCCCACCGAGGCCTCCCACGACTTCGAGTCGGGCGCGCCCGTGGTCCACGTCTGGGGCCCGGTCATGGTGATTCCCTTCTCGGGTGCCGAGGAGTCGCTCCTGGCCCTCGACCTGATCGGCCGCGACCCGGGGGCCCGGGACGTGTGCGTGGTCGTGGTCGATCTCTCGGGCGCGATCATCGACGAGGGCTTTGGCGCGGCGGCGCTCGAGCAGGTGTTGGACGCCGTGGAGGGCTGGGGAGCGGAGCCGATCCTCACCGGCATCTCGCCCCTCTCCGAGCGGGTGGTCGCCGGCCTCGAGGCCTCCCACCTGGTCGTCTCGAAGGACCTGCCCGAGGCGATCGCGCTGGGCTTCCAGGTGGCCGAGCTGCAACGCCGCGGAACCTGACCCCGACGGGGAGGGCACGGGCCCACTCCTCAATTCGATCCCGCGAACGACCGAAGGTGGAGCGATGGCGTCTCTCTCCCCGACCGCGCTACCCGGACTGCTGGTCGAGCTCCATCGCCAGGGCTTCGAGGGTTGGGTGCGGCTCGACCACGGTGGCTCGAAGCGCCACTACCAGTGGCAGGGAGGCTCGCCCCTCCGCCTGGATTCGAACGACGATCGCGATGCTCTCGTCGAGTGGCTGATCTCGAGAGGAGCCGTCGACGAGACGGCGCGCACGACCTTCGCTCGGGAACGGGCGAGGAAGCCGGGCCCCGAGCTGGCCTGTCTCGTGTCCCTCAAGCTGGCCCCTCCCAAGGTGCTGCTGGCGGCCCTCGCGGACCAGCTGCGCGGCACGCTGCTCGACACGATGGGCTGGGAGCGGGGCAGCGTCGAGCTGGAGCCGGAGGACGCCGCAGGCCCCGATCTGGCGCACGCTCCGATCGACGTGCTGACCGTGGCCGCCGAGGGCGTGGCCCGCAATTGGCGCCCGGACCAGGTGCTCCAGGTGCTGGGCGCCGAGGCCACGCGCTGCCCCGTGCCCGCGCCCGGCTTCGACGAGCTGCGCCCCCGGCTGCCCGCCACGCCGGCTGTGGAGCAGCTCTGCGCGGCTCTCGAGGGGAGCGAATCGGCCTTCAACCTGCTGCGTCGCCTGGCCGACCCGAGTGCCTACGGCGCGCTCTGGCTCCTGCATGCCGTGGGGGCCCTCGAGTGGCGAGCCGCGGGCGCGAAGCAGACGGACGCAGGGGCCGCGGCGGCGCAGGTCGCGGTGGCCGAGGAGCCGGAGCTCGAGATCCTGGTGGTCGGCGCCGCCGACGCGGCCGGGGCCGGCTCGGAGCCGGGCCCCGCGTCGGACGCCAAGGCCGCAGCGGTCGATGCGAAGGCCGAGAAGCTCCGCGAGGAGATCGCGGCGCTGCACGTTCAGCTCGAGAGCGCGGACTACTGGCAGCTCCTCGGGGTCGAACGCGACGCCACGCCCCCGCAGATCAAGAAGGCGTACCTGAAGAAGGCCAAGCGCCTGCACCCCGACAAGGTCTCGCGCCTGGGGATCGAGGATCTCAAGGTCCAGGCGAACGAGCTCTTCGCGGTCATCGCCCGCGCCCACGAGGTGCTCACCGACCCGGACGAACGCCGCGCCTACGAGGCCCAGCTCGAGGGCCACACGAGCGTCGATGCCGACAGCCTCGCCCAGGCCGAGATGCTGTTCATGAAGGGCGAGATCCTGATGAAGGCCGGCAAGTTCCTCGAGGCCCACGAGCTGCTCGAAGCCGTCGTGGAGCTTTGGCCCGGAGAGGCGGACTATCAAGCCGCCCTGGCGTGGACGCTCTTCAAGAAGAGCCCGCCCGAGGACGAGCGATCGGTCGAGCACTTCGAGAAGGCCCTGTCGTTGAACGCGGAGCAGGCGGTGGTCCACCTCCGCTTCAGCTTCGTTCTCAAGGCCGTCGGGCAGGCGGAGCGCGCCGAGCAAGAGGCGGAGCGCGCCCGCGCCCTCGACCCGGACGTGCGCGTCTAGGACCCGCCCTGCCGCTCGAGCCAGGCCCGCAGGGCCGCGTCGGGGAGGAGCAGCAGCCCGGCCGGGTCGCGGCGTAGCTCCGGGAGGCGCGGAACCCGCAGACCGAGCTCCTCGCCCGCTTCGCTCCGCCAGAAGATGCGCGCGGAGCCATCGCCGCTTCGGAGCCACGGTCCGGCCAGCCCGAGGCGCGCGGCGATCGGCAAGAACGCGTCGAGAACTTCCGTGCGCCAGGCATCGACGGCACTCCCTCCGAGCTGGGTGCCGTTCGGCAGGGCGTAGAGCCGCTCGAGTGCGGGCTCCTCGAGGGGATGGCCCGACGCGACGAGGCGGCCCAGCCGGCGCATCGCTTCCGGTGCGGCCACCAGGGCGCCATCGGCTCTCTTCACGTGGCCCGGATGGCCGAGTGCGTGGCCGAGCTCGTGGACCACCACACCGAGCCGCTCCTCGGCCTCGAGGGGCCGGAAGTCGCCGCGCCAGTCGGGCCCCACCCGCCGCGCGACCTCGACTTCGGCGCGCTCGAGAGCCAGACCGCCGGCGGGTGAGCGCCTGCAATCGGCCCGCGTGCGGCCGGCCCCCGGCGCTCCGCGCTCGCGTCCCAGCGGCCCCTCGACGAAGCGCACCCGGATGGCACCGCGTTCGCCGGCGCGGGCGAGCCGCAGCCGCACACCGAGGCGGGCGCCGTCCCAGGCCCGTACCGCCTGCTCCAGGCTGGCCCGCTCGGCGGGTGCCCCGCCCACACCGGGCTCCACGATCAGCTCCGCGCGGTCGGGCCAGCGGCAGGTGTACAGCCCGAGCTGCCCGGCTTCGGCCCAGACCACCGGATGGAGATCCGCGAGCGGTGCGCGGGGGAGCACGCAGCCCGAGCTGAGCGCCAGCAGGGCGGCGAGCCAGCCCACGCCCCTCATCGCCGCCCCGCCACCCGAAGAGCTCGAAGCGCCCGGCGGTCCCAGAACCAGAACACCAGGGTTCCCGCCAGGGTGAGCGCAGCGGCGGTCACGAACATGAAGGAGAAGCCGCCCCGTTCGATCCAGTACCCGAAGAAGGGACCGCCCGTCAGGACACCGAGATCGAAGAGCGCGGTGTAGACGGCCATCGCCATGCCGCGGTTGAGCACGGGGGTGCGGTCGACGACCAGGCCGAACAGGATGGGAAACGCGTAGCCGTGTCCGATCCCACAGAGCACGCCGGCCACGATGACGTCGCGGTCACTCCCCGCCGCCGCGAGGGCGAAGAACCCGAGAGCGAGGCACAGGAGCGAGGGAAAGAGGGCCCGCTTCGGTCCGACCCGATCCGGCACCCAGCCGAAGCCCACGCGCAGGACGAGTGCCGCCACGGTGTAGGCCGTGAAGAACATCCCGACGCTGCCGACCCCGGTCTCGTCGACGAAGCGCCGGGTGAACACGAAGAGGGCCGTGAGCGCCACCGAGAACACGGCGCCGATCTGCCAGAGCGGCTGGAGGTCGGTCTGACGGAGCGCCGCGCGCAGCCCGTTCGGCTCGTCTCCCTGCGCGCGCTCGTGGAAGGGATCTCGACGCTCGGGCAAGGGCAGTGAGATCAAGAACGAGAGCACGGCCAGCCCCAGCGCCGTCACGAACAGGATGTCGTAGTCGCCACCCACGAGCAGGCGATCGCCCAGCACTCCCCCCACGCCCATGGGCAGCATGCCCGACACGCCGAACCAGGCCAGGCCCTGGGTGCGCCGCTGCTCCGGAACGTGGTCGGCCGCGTAGGTGAACAGGGCCGAGAAGAGCATGGCCTCGCCCAGTCCGTGCAGGATGCGGATCGCGTAGAGGCTCACGTCGATCGCGTCGACGGTCAGGTAGAGCCCGACCACGGCGCTGTGCAGGAAGCCGCCCAGCCAGATGATCGGCCTCCGCCCGTAGCGATCCATGGCCCGCCCGATGGGCGGGCGCAGGGCGATCGCGGCGATGGCCGTCAGGGAGGCGATCCACCCGATCGCGACGTCATCGGCCCCCAGCTCGTGGAGATAGCCCGGAAAGTGAAGGAAGAGGTTGAAGGCTACGCCCTGCAGCAGGTTGGCCGAGAAGCACAGCCAGAACGCTCGGGAGAAGAGACCCTCGGGCACGTCGGGTCGGCTCAGGCCGGCCGGCCGGCTGCACTGCGGATCTCCACGGGCGGGAGGTCCGGGAGGGGGAAGCCGAAGACATGCCCGTAGAAGGAGAGCTCGGATTCGAGGGCGCGCCGGATGTTCTCCGCCGCGCGAAAGCCGTGGCCCTCGCCGGCGAAGGTCACGTGGGCGTGGGGGATGCCCCGGGCTTCGAGCGCGGCGACCATCGCCTCCGCCTGGTTCGGAGGCACGATCGGATCGTCGAGGCCCTGCAGGAAGATCACCGGGCAGGAGAGACGGTCGGCCGAGTGGATGGGCGAGCGCTCGCGGTAGCGAGCCTGCTCCTGCGGATAGGGGCCGACCAGTCGATCCAGGTAGCGAGCCTCGAACTTGTGGGTATCCCGGGCCAGGGTCTCGAGGTCGCCGATGCCGTAGTGGCTGGCGCCGGCCGCGAAGACGTCGCGGAAGGTCAGGGCACATAGCGTGGTGTAGCCCCCGGCACTTCCGCCGGTGATCGCCAGGCGTCGGGGATCGGCCCATCCCTGATCGGCGGCGAAGCGTGCCGCCGCCACGCAGTCGTCCACGTCGGCCACGCCCCAGGCCCCTCGCAACGCGTTGCGGTAGCTGCGGCCATAGCCGGTGCTGCCCGCGTAGTTCACGTCGATCACGGCGAAGCCACGGCTCGTCCAGTACTGGATGGGGAGCCTCAACGACGAGCTGGTCGCGGCCGTGGGCCCACCGTGGCTCTTCACCAGGAGCGGCGGCCGGGCGTCGGCCGGCCCCTGCCAGCCGGGTCGGTGCGGGGCATAGAAGAAGGCATGGGCTGTCCGTCCCTCGGCGGAGGGGAAGGACACGGCCGAGGGACGGCTCCAGAGGTCGTCTCCGAGCTCCCCGGTGCCGTCGGAAGCCGCGAAGGCCCACGCCACCTCCTCGAGCTCTCCGGTCTCCAGGTCGAGGCGGCAGACGGCGGTCGGCTGCCGCGGGCTCGCGCCCAGGAAGACGGCGCTACGACCTTCGACGCGGATGCCTTCCAGCTCGGTGAACGGAGTCGGAATCTCCACGAGCGAGCCCGTCCGCAGGTCGAGGCGGGCGAGATGATCCTCACCGCCCTCTCCGAAGATGCACAGCAGTCGGTCGGCCGCCTCCACGGCCCAGCTCGAGAGCCCGAACACCCAGAGCGGCCGCCCGAACTCGGCCGGGCGCGGGCAGAGCGGCTGCGGACCCTCCGGGCCCAGGCGCTCGAGGTTCCACCATCCCGAGCGGTCGGTGACGTAGAGGAGGCTGCCATCCGGCGCGAAGCCGGGCTGGAAGATGGCTTCCTCCGGCCCGCCGGCAACCCGCCGGGGGTCGCCGGCCATGCCGTCCGGCCCCCACGCGATCCGCAGCAGCTCGGTGCCGTCCCAGGGCATGTTCGGGTGGTCCCAGGCGATGCAGGCCAGGGCGTCGCCACCCGGCGCGAAGACCGGCTGGGCGACGAAGTCGCGGCCCTCCACCAGGACGCGCCGCTCCCCCGCCCGCAGGTCGAACGCGACCAGACGATTGCTGGGCTCCCCTCCCCCTTTCGACGCGGTCTCCTCGACGGCGACCAGGAAGCGGCCATCCGGTGATCCGACCAGATCGGCATAGCGCGCATCGGCGAGGGTTCCCCGCACGGGCTCGTGGCCGAGGCAGCGAATGCCCGGCGTCCCGTGCTCGACGTAGACCAGGTCGTCCCCTGCGTAGCCGTAGTCGCCGCCACCGTATTCGTGGACGCGGCTGCGCACGTTGTGGTCGCTCGGCGTCAGGGCCTCACTGCCGCCGCCCCCTCGCGCACACCGCACGTGCTGGCGGCCGCCCTCCCCCGGGCGCCCCTCCAGCCAGGTCACCCGCCCGCGGTGGAGACGGGGCTGTGAGAGACGCCGGGCCGCGAGAGCGAGGGCATCCGCCGCCAGGGGCGACGGCCAGGATCCATGGGGTGCGGTAGAGGCCATCGGAGTCGAGTACTGTACCGATCCCGTGTCTCCCGGTCCGATCCCCCGTGCCCTGGTCCGAGCCCGTGTCGCCGATTGACGCGGGCATCCTGGTCGGCGGGGGCTTCCTCGCCGGCGTCATCAACACGCTGGCCGGCGGCGGCTCGATGCTCACGGTGCCGCTGCTCGTGCTGATGGGTCTGCCGGGCACGCTGGCGAACGGCACGAACCGGGTGGGGATCCTGATCCAGAGCGGCGTCGCCTCCTGGGGCTTCTGGGCCCAGGGCGTGGACGAGCTTCGAGGCTCGGTTCCGGTCATCGTCCCCGTCACGGCCGGCGCGGTGCTGGGTGCGGCCTACGCGTCCCAGCTCCCGGACGCCGCCTTCGAGCGGGCCTTCGGCGTGGTGATGCTGTTGCTCCTCGTCCCCACGGTCCGCGGGGTGACGGGTGCCGCGAACCCTTCGCGGAGCCCGGCGCCCGCCTGGCTCCGGGCGCTCCTCTTCTTCGGCATCGGCGTCTACGGTGGTGTCTTCCAGGCCGGGGTCGGGCTCTTCCTGGTCGCAGCCCTCTCCTTCGGGGGGGTCGATCTGGTGCGCGCCAACGCCATCAAGGTCCTCGTCAACCTCTGCTTCACCCTGCTGGCGGTGCCGATCTTCGTCCTGGCCGGTCAGGTGGCCTGGCCCGAGGCCCTGACCCTGGGTGTGGGCTTCGCCGCCGGAGGGGCGCTCGGATCGCGCCTGGCCGTCCGCGGCGGCGAGAGGCTGATCCGCCCGGTCCTGGGCCTGGCCATCGCGGCGCTGGCGGGCCGGATGGTCGGGCTCTACTGAGCCCCTACCCTGTCGCACCCCCCGGAGGCCCACGATGCGCGCGTTCCCGACTTCCCTTCTCCTCGTCACCACGATCCTGGCCTGCAGCCCGGGCGGCGATGCCCCCGAAGCGCAGGCCGAGGCGCCTGCGGCGCACGGCGAGGTCCATCCCGTGCTGGCGGCGCACACGCCGGAGTTCGAGCCGCGGGTCGTCTCGGTCACCCCCACCGTGCACGTCGCCGTCGGCTATGCCCTGGCCAACTCGATCCTGGTCGAGGGGGAGAGCTGCAGCTTCGTGGTCGACGTGACCGAGTCCGTCGAGGCGGCCCAGGAGATTCGCGGGCTCTTCGCGGAACGCAGCGCCAAGCCGATCGGCGCTCTCGTCTACACCCACAACCATGCAGACCACGTCTTCGGTGCGCGTGGCTTCGTGCCCGAGGGCGAGGTGCCCGTGTATGCCCACGAGACGACGGCGGCCTACATCCAGCGCGTGGTCGGGATCATCCGACCGATCATCAGCATGCGCAGCGAGCGCATGTTCGGGAACCACCTCCCGCGCTCCGGCCCGGACCGGATCGAGAACGCAGGCATCGGCCCCGTGCTCACGACGGGCCACGGAGGCGGCAGCGTCAGCCTGATGCTGCCCACCGAGACCTTCTCGGACCGGCTCGAGACCGAGATCTGTGGCCGCCCGGTCCATCTCGTCCACGCGCCCGGCGAGACCAACGACCAGCTCTTCGTGTGGCTGCCCGACGAGAAGGTCCTGCTGCCGGGCGACAACGTCTACAAGGCCTTTCCCAATCTCTACACGATCCGCGGCACCCTCTACCGCGACGTGCTCGGATGGGCCAGGAGCCTCGACGCCATGCGTGCACTCCAGCCCGAGCACCTGGCGATGAGCCATACGGGCCCTGTCTCGGGGCAAGAGGAGATCGACGGAATCCTCACCGCGTACCGGGACGCCATTCAGTACGTCCACGACCAGACCATCCGGGGCATGAACGAGGGGCTCACCCCCGACGAACTGGTCGAGAGGGTCGTCCTGCCGGCGCACCTGGCGAGCCACCCCTACCTGCAGGAGCTCTACGGAACCGTCGAGTGGTCGGTGCGCAGCGTCTTCAGCGGCTACCTGGGCTGGTTCGATGGGGACGCCGCGACGCTCTCGCCGGCGGCTCCCGACGAGCGTGCCGAGGGGTACATCGAGCTGGCCGGCGGCAGCGCGGCGCTCCTGGAGGCGGCCCGGAAGGCCCAGGCCGCGGGGAGCCATCCCTTCGCCGCCGAGCTGGCAAGCCACCTGCTGCGGCTCGAGCCCGGCCACGCCGGTGCGCGCGAGACCAAGGCCGCGGCGCTCCGAGCCCTGGGACGCGCCCAGGTGAGCCCCAACGGCCGGAACTTCTACCTCACCCAGGCCCGCGAGCTCGAGGGCAGCTCCGAGGTGACGAGCTCGATCGAGGTCTCCGACTCGGTCGTCGACGTGCTGCGCGGCATCCCCATCGACAACTTCCTGGCCGCGATGCCCGTCAACCTCGACCCCGCGAAGTCCGCCGACGTGGACTTCAAGGCCGGCTTCCACTTCACCGACGGCGGTCGCGAGTTCGGCATCCACGTGCGCCGAGGCGTCGCCGAGTACATGGAGCGGCTGCCCGACGCCCCGGACCTCGTCGTGCGCACCGACACCGGAACCTGGAAGGACCTCGTCACGGGCCGCCGCAACGCCGCCGTCGTGATGGCCACGGTGGAGCTCGACGGGAGCCGTGTGGACCTGGTGCGCTTCCTCTCCTGGTTCGTGCCGGCCACCTAGCCAACGCTCTGCCCGGCAGAGGCGGCTCCCCGCTTGCCTGGGCATGGTGGGAGAGGCTGCCCGTCCGGTCAGCGAAGGCTCGCCGGGCGTGGGGCCGCGCGAGCAGGGTGGTCGCCGGAAGGTTGGTGAGGGCGGGGGTCGTGGGGTGTCAAGAGCGCCGACGGTAGGGGCCCATGGCTCCGGGGGTGCGAGGTCGCCGGACGCCGCTCCCC
>NYZB01000157.1 GCA_002687015.1 Deltaproteobacteria bacterium | reverse complement strand
GTCGGCGGTCGCCAGGGCCATCGCCCGAACGCCCACGGGCAGCGCGCTCTCGTCGATCCGGAAGTGGGGCGAGTGGTTCGGTGCGGCCGACTCGGGCGTCGTGCCCCGCTCGCGGATGCCGAGCCAGAAGTAGACCCCGGGCACCTCGCGGGCGAAGAAGGAGAAGTCCTCCGCCCCCGTGCGTGCCAGGCCCGCCACCAGGTTGCCCGTACCCGCCGCGCGTTCGAGAGCGGGGCGCACCCGCCGGACCAGCGCGGGATCGTTGTAGGTCACCGGGTAGCCCTTGCGGATGGTGATCTCCGCTTCGGCGCCGGCCGCCTCCGCCACCTTGGCCGCGGTCTCGCGGACCAGGCGGTGGAGCTCGTCCTGCATCGGAGGGTGGGTGTGCCGGATCGTGCCGCGCAGCTCGACCCGATCCGGGATGATGTTGCCGCGCACGCCGCCATGGATCGAGCCGATCGAGACGACGGAGGGCCGCCTCGCGTCCACCTGCCGCGCCGGGATCGACTGCAGCGCGAGCACCACGCGGGAGGCTGCCGTGATGGGATCGACGCCCAGCCAGGGATAGGCGGCGTGGGTCTGTCGTCCGCGGATCTCGATGCCGAGACCGTCCGAGCCGGCCATGGCGCCGCCCGGAACGACGGCGATCTGGCCCGCCTCGTATTGGGGCACGACGTGGAGGCCCAGCACCACGTCCGGCTTCGGGTCCTCGAACGCGCCCTCTTCGAGCATCAGCCGAGCGCCCCCGCGCTCACCTGGCGGGGCGCCCTCTTCGGCGGGCTGGAAGACGAAGAGGATGGTTCCGGGCAGCTCGGCCCGCTGGGCCGAGAGGGCGCGCGCCGCGCCCAGCAGGATCGCGACGTGGGCGTCGTGGCCGCAGGCGTGCATCACCCCGACCTCCCGACCGAGGTAGGTCGTGCGCACCTTCGAGGCAAAGGGAAGCCCGGTGGCTTCGGTGACGGGCAGCCCATCCATGTCGGCGCGCAGCGCGATCGTCGGCCCGGCGCCGCCTCCGCCCCGCAGCACGCCGAGCACGCCCGTGTGGGCGACACCGGTGCGCACCTCGAGGCCGAGCCCCTTCAGCACGTCGGCGACCACACCGGCGGTGCGCAGCTCCCGGTTGGAGAGCTCCGGGTGGGCGTGGAAGTCGCGCCGCCAGCTCTGCACCTGGGCCTCGACCCGGCCGGCCTCGGCGCGCAAGGCGGCCTCCAGCTCGGCCGGCCCGGCCAAGGCGGTGGTGGCCGCCAGGGCCCCGGCCAGGACGCAGGGGAAGTGGATCCTTCGATGTGTCACGGCGCTCTCCTCGGAGTCCGACGGCGTGTCGGGGAAGGGGAGGTTACCCTCCGCCGACTGCGCAATGGAAGCCCGACCGCGGCTGCCCCCCTGCGGAGGAACACCGATGAGCGACTCCACCGTGATCGATCCCCGCGACGACGAGCGCGCGGGTCTGCGATTTCCCCTCGCGGCCTGGCCGGCCGTGCTGGCCGGTCTGCTGTGGCTCTCCCACGCCTTCGGGTCGGGCGTGCTCGGGTTCGTGCTCGCTGCGCTGCCCGGCGCCCTGCTGCTGGGCACGGGCGTCCCGGTCCTCCTCGTGCCGGGCGACCTGCGCCTGCACCACTACATGGCGCTGGGAGGCCTGGTGGGGACGCTCTTCGGCGTGGGTGCGATGCTCGCCGTGGGCTTCGGCCCGGGCCTCCTGCTGGTCGCCCTCTCCGCCCTCTCCCTGGCGTCCGCCGGTCGCCTCTCCGCCCAGATGACACCGCAGGTCGAAGAGGTGCCCGCCGGACCCCCCAGCTGGCGGCGATCGGCCGAGGTGGCGGGCGACGACGCGATCCTGGCCTTCATGGACGCGACCCTCGTGGTGCCGAGCCCCGACGAGCGGGTCTCGATTGCCCGCGAGGCCGAGGTGGCCCGCCACCTCTTCGCGGATCGTGGCTACCTGGAGAAGCCGGAGAGCTACCACATCGCTCCTCCGCCCCTCGATGAGGTGACCCGGAGGCCCCGGCGGATCCGAGGCCTGGACTACGAGCACCTGCGCTACGAGAGCGGCTACGAGCCCGCTCAGGACGAGCCCGGGCGGGACCGCTGGCTCTCCTATACGCCGAATCGAACGGCACACGCCTGGCTGCTCGAGCACGAGAACCCCAGCCGGCCCTGGCTCGTCTGCATCCACGGCTACCAGATGGGCGCGCCGCTCGTCGACCTCGAGGCCTTCCGGGCCGCTGAGCTCCATCACGGGCTCGGCCTGAACCTGATCCTGCCCACCCTGCCCCTGCACGGCGCGCGAAAGATCGGGCGCCTCTCCGGCGACGGCTACCTGGCGGGCAATCCGATGGACTCGGTGCACGCCATCAGCCAGGCCCTGTTCGAGCTGCGTCGGCTGCTGGGGTGGATTCGGGCGCGCGGCGGCGAGACGATCGGTGTCTACGGTCTCTCCCTCGGTGGCTACCACACGGCGGCGCTCGCGGGGCTCGAAGGAGACCTGGCCTGCGCGATCCCGGGCATTCCCGCGACCGACTTCGCGCGCCTCGTCTGGCGCCACGCCCCCCCCGCGCTGATCGACAGCGTGGAGGCCCAGGGCCTGAGCCAGCAGAAGATGCGCGAGGTGATGACGGTGGCCTCGCCGCTGGACCTGACCCCGAAGGTCCCGAAGGAGAGGCGCTACCTGTTCGGCGGAACCCACGACCAGCTCGTCCCCGCGGACCAGCTACGCGACCTGTGGGAGCACTGGGACCGCCCGCGAATCGCCTGGTACCCGGGGGCGCACCTCTCCTTCCCCTTCCATGCGAGCGTGCGGAACCTGCTGCGAGACGCCTTCCAGGAGTCGGGGCTGACGAGCTAGCCCACGCGGCGGTCCCCGGTCACCCCAGGATCAGGTCGACGGGGTTGCGGTCGAGGCCGGTCGCGACGAGGCACAGGGTGGAGTAGGGGATCGGCTCGTTGGTCTCTTCGATGCCTTCGAGGAGATTCGGCGTGATGGTCTCTCGTCGTCCGCTCTCTCGAAAGCGGGCCCGTGCGATCTCGGCCACCAGGAAGCGGCGCGACCAACCCCGATCGCGGCGCAGGCGTCGGATCTGGAGTCCGTCGGGCACGATGGGCTCTTCGTCGTCGAAGCCGGACACGCGCCCAGGGTAGAGGCCCTCCCCGCCGGAGTCAGGCGGAGGTTCTTCGGGCGTCGAGTTCGCTGAGGATCTCCTGGTGGCGCGCCCTCCCGAGCGGATAGGCCAACGCCACCATGGCGGCGAGGATGACGAAAGCCGCAGGCACGGCCGCGGTGAAGGCCCGGATCCACCAGACCGGCGCCTCCGCGGCGGGCTGCCCTCCGCGGTAGCCGGCGAGATCGAGAATCGCGAACGCGATGGCCACACCGAGAGCCCCGCCGAGCTTGCGCAGGAAGGTGAAGAGCCCGAAGTAGAGCCCCTCTCGCCGCTCGCCGGATCCGAGCTCGTCCTCGTCGACCACCTCGCCGAGCATCGACCAGGGAATCATGTCGGCGGCCGCATAGCCCACGCCGCCAATCGCCGCGCCCACGAACACGATCCAACGGGGCCAGTCGGGGGTGGCCAGGAAGAGGAAGACCTGGGATCCGATCCACCAGCAGGCACCCAACAGGAAGATGTTCCGCTTGTCGGTGCGCTTGGCGAGCTGCGCCCAGAAGGGCAGGGACAGGGCCACGGTGCCGAGGAAGAGCCCGAGGGTGGGTGTGAAGTCCTCGGGTCTCAGGAGCACGTAGGTGAAGTAGACGATGAACATGCTCGAGGTCATGTCGATGGCGACGCGCCCGAGCAGGTACAGCCCGGTCAGGATGGCGTAGGAACGGTGACGGAAGAGCGAAGCCAGGCTGGCGAAGAACCGGGTGCCCGACGGGCGCTGGAAGTCCGGTCGCTCCCAGGTGACGCCGTAGACGAAGATCCATGGCAGGACGACGTAGCACCCCGCGAGGAGGCCCATGGTCTGGTAGCCCGCGGAGTCTCCGCCCAGGGCGGCGGCGACGAGGGGGAGGACGGTAGCCGCCATCAACGCGCCCGTGATCGACCCGATGCCGCGATACGCGTTGATGGAGGTCCGCTCGTCGTAGCTGCTGGTGAGCTCCGGGATCAAGGCCAGATAGGGCACCGCGATCACCGTGCTCGAGAGGCTGAAGAGGACGTAGGCTGTCGCGTAGTAGGTGAACTGCGCCGAGCCGGAATCACCGGGAACCGCCCACCAGAGGGCGGCGAAGGCGGCTCCGAAGGGAATCATCCCCAGCAGGAAGAAGGGTCGCCGCCTTCCCGCCTTCCACCTGAGCCCATCCGAGATGCGGCCCATCGCGGGATCCGACACCGCGTCGAAGAAGCGCCCCACCAGGGGCACCATCCCTGCGAGAGCCGGTCTCATCCCCGCGACCTCGGTCAAGAAGGGGACGAAGAGGAACAAGAGCGACGCCAAGGTCAGGTTGATCGTGTGGTCGCCGAGGGCGTAGACCGCCTTGGTGCGTGCGGAGAGGAGGCCACCCCCTGCCTCGGTGTCCGGCTCAGCGCTCATCGCTCCCCGCCCCACGGTCGCCGAGGGTAGCCTTCCGCCCCCGTGGAGGCGCCTGTAGAGTGGATGGATGTCCAGAAACCGGACGGCCCTTGCCGGCGGGCTCCTCGTCCTGCTGGTGGCGGCCTGCGGATGCCATCCTTCGAGCGAGAGCGGGTGGCGGCGCGCCTGGGCGGCCGACTGGAACGCGCGGGTCGACGCCCACCGGCGGCTGCGGGACCACCCCTGCGGCGACTTCGCCTTCGATCCCTGGGTCGACGAGTTCCTCGGGGCCTGCGAGCGCTACACCGAGGGCGGGGGCGCCTTGAGCCCTGGCGAGTGCGAGGCCCGCAGCGCCTGGGCCTGGGAGCGCTCGAGCCAGTGTGCGACCTGGCAGGCCTGGCTGCTTCGCAACGTCCACAAGCACGAGCGGGTCGATTCGCCGGAGCCCGAGACCCGGGTCCAGTGACGCCGGGTCACGCGCCGGGGCGGAGCGCTAGCGCGGCCGGATCCGCACGCTCCCGCCCGAGGTGCGCAGCTCCAGGTGCGGGCCGCCGCCCGCGATCTTGCCGCGTGCCTCGCTGCGGTCCACCTCGCCCGAGAAGGCCAGGTCTTCGTCCAGCTCGATCCTCCCACCGGAGGTCTCCGCGTGGAGGTCGAAGCCCGCATCCTCCTCCACCTCGACGTCGATGGAGCCGCCCGACGTGCGCAGGTCGCCGCGTGGCGTATCGACGAAGCGCACCTCGATGGGCCCGCCGCTGGTGCGCGCGCGCACTTCACCGGCCGCCTCGCGCACGCGGATGCCGCCGCCGCTGGTGCGGAGATTGGCATCGCCGCTGACCTCGGAGACGTGGATCGAGCCGCCACTGGTCTCCGCATCGAGGCTGCCCTGGATCTCCTTGGCCTGGATGCGGCCGCCCGAAGTGCTGACCTCGACCTCACCCTCGACCTCCTGGATCTCGATGGAGCCGCCGCTGGTGTGGGCCTCGACGTCGCCGCGCAGGTCCTGGACGTCGATCCGGCCGCCGCGGGTCACCAGATCGAGGGAGAAGATCTCGGGCACCCGGGCGTGCACCTCGACGCGACCCACGAAGAAGGGGAGGAAGCCCTCGTGCCGGCCGCGAACCACCACCTCGTCCTTGTCCTCGCGCACCTCGAAGCGGAATCGTCCGCTGGCGTAGCCGTCCAGCTCGACGGTCGCGTCGTCGTGGGTGTCCACCTCGATGTGGCCTCCGGGCAGGTCGATGCGGAGCTTTCCACCGGGCTCGACGTCGATCGTGCGCTCCAGGTCCTCGGCCTCGGCCGCCGCCGTCATGAGCATCGCGGCTCCTGCCGCGCAGAGCATTGCGGCGCGGATCCGCCCGAGCTGCGTGTGTCGCTGGGTCATCGTCTCCACCTCGTTCCTATCGTCCATTGACCCGGATCCAACCGCGGGAGCTGCGCAGGACCAGGAGACCGCCTCCGGCGCCCACCTTGCCGTGCGCCGCCGTCGGGCTGACGCCGGAGCCGTCCAGGAGGTTCGGGGCCAGCTCGAGCTCGCCTCGCGTGACCTCGGCGTCGAGGTGGAAGCCCGCACCGGCGGGTACCTGGACCTCCACGTTGCCGCGCTCGACCAGAAGCGAGCCTTCGGGCGCCCCGACGAAGGAGACGCGCAGCTGGCCGGACTCGGTGCGGGCTTCGACCGGCCCGCTCACCTGGGTGACCTCGACGTCGCCCGACAGGGTCTTGGCGAGGGCGCGGCCACGCAGATGCTCGAGCCGGATGGCTCCATCGGAGCTGCGCGCCTCGACGTCGCCCGATACCCAGGCGGCGTGGATGTCTCCATCGGTGCTCTTCACGTCGAGGCCACCGTGGATCTCCTCGACGTCCACGTTGGCCTGGTGGAGGCGCAGCTTCACGTCGCCTTCGATCGAACGGATCTCGAGGTCGCCGTCGCGCACCCGCGCGCGCACCGAACCCACGAGCTCCTCGATGCGCACGGGCCCACCCTTCGCGCGCACCTCGAGAGAGGTCTTCTCGGGCACCCAGAGGCGTACGCGCACGTTCGGGCCTCCGAACATCCAGGTGGTGGCGCCGGTCACGCGCGCCTCGGCCCGCACCCGCCCGGCGCTCTCGACGAGCCGCGGTGCCAGACCCCAGGTGCCCCAGCCCCCGGACTCGATCTCCATGCGCACTTCGTCTCGCGAGTGGCTCCGGATCGTCAGGCTGCCGGGATCGGGCCGCAGGCCCTCGCCGAGATCGAACTCGACCTCCACGAGACCACCGGGCCCCATCGGCAGCGACTCCTCCCACAGGTCGGCGCGGGCCGGGGCCGCGATGGCCAGGGCGAGGAGCAATGAGCTCGCGGCCGCGATCCCGGCGCCGCGAGAGCGGAGGGGCCCGTGAACACCGGGCGCGCCGCGAGAGCGGAGGGGCCCGTGAACACCGGGCGCGCCGCGAGAGCGGAGGG
>NYZB01000156.1 GCA_002687015.1 Deltaproteobacteria bacterium | reverse complement strand
GCACCACCGGCCGCGGCGCACGCCAGCTAAGATCTCCGACCGGTGGCTCGGCGAAGGGAATGCCGCGCCAGGCGTGGGCGCCGCTCGGCGTCACCCCACCGACGACCGACCCCAAGCGCGTCGTTCGCAGGGTGGAGGGATCCGTCGTCGTGGCAAGGGTCGCATCCAACCCGCCCTCGCCACAGCCCAGGACGACGGCGAGCGCGAGCCCACTCATGGAGATCATGGAGAGGAAGGGAATCCATCGGGTCATGACAGGGGATCCTAGCGCTCTGGGCTCCGCGAAGGAGCGCTGGAGGACGGCGCAGCGGACCTGGGTCGACCCATCAGCGCCGGGTCTTCAGTTGCTGACCGCCGCGACCCCGGAATGGCCGCGATTCGACGACCCGACTCGGGAAGAGTCAGCGATTGCGCCAGACCGGGCCATCGGGGTACGCGAACTCGGCGAGACTCGCAGCTTTGAACTCGACGCCGATGCCAGGCGCCGTCGGCAGTACGTAGCGACCCGCCTTCATCTCGATCGATGCGACGAAGTGTTCGTGCAGGTGCTCGGCATACTCCGTGATCCGATTCTCGAGGGATCCGCTCACGGCGATGTAGTCGAAGACCGAGAAGTGCTGCACGTGCTGGCACAGCCCCACGCCACCCGCGTGCGGGCACACCGGCACGTCGAACTTCGCCGCGAGCAGGATCGCGGCGATCACCTCATTGACTCCGCCGAGTCGACAGCCGTCGATCTGCAGCACCGCCGTCGCATTGGCCTGGAGCAACTGCTTCACCATGATCCGATTGTGGCAGTGCTCGCCCGTCGCGATGCGGATCGGACGCACGGCGGAGGCGATCCTCGCGTGTCCCAGCACGTCGTCAGGGCTCGTCGGCTCTTCCACCCACCAGAGGTCGAATTCGGAGAGAGCTTCGATGTGGCGGATCGCTTCGTCGACGTCCCAGACCTGATTGGCGTCGACCATCAACTTGCGATCGGGACCGATCTCTTCGCGAACGATCCGGCAGCGCCGTACGTCGTCTCGGAGGTCCGCGCCGACCTTGATCTTGAAGTGCATCCATCCATCGGCGATGGCGGCGCGGCAGAGACGTCGGATCGCGTCGTCGTCGTAGCCGAGCCAACCCGCCGAAGTGACGTAGGCGGGGTAGCCGTCACGAAGGAGCTGGGCCTCGCGCGCCGCCCGACCGTCGCGCCTGGCCTCGAGCAGGTCGAGCGCCGCTTCGGGCGGCAACACGTCGGAGATGTGGCGGAAGTCGACCGCGCGCACGATCGCCTTCGGCTCGAGGTCGCTCAGGTACTTCCAGAGCGGCTGGTCGGTGCGGCGAGCCAGCAGATCCCAGGCGGCATTCGCGACGGCCGCCATCGCGAGATGGATGACGCCCTTTTCCGGGCCGAGCCATCGCAGCTGGCTGTCACCGGCGAGGGAACGCCAGAAGGCGCCCATGTCCGCCTCGAGATCGTCGAGGTCGCGCCCGACGAGGTGCCGCTCGAAGGCGCGAATCGCTGCGACACAGATCTCGTTGCCACGTCCAATCGTGAAGGTCATGCCGTGACCGGCCAGATCGCCGTCGTCGGTCTCGAGGATCGCCACCGCCGCCGAGTAGTCGGGGTCGGGGTTCATGGCGTCCGAGCCGTGCCGTCCATCCGAGGTCGGAAAGCGGAGGTCGTGGGCATGAAGAGCCGTGATCCGCGGGGCCATCCCGGCACTCTGGCCGACCCCTCTCGACCCGTCAACGGATTGGATTCGACAAGGGCGGAGGATCCGCCTTAGGATCACCGCCTCGAAGGGCGGAGATGGGCGCTTGAAGATCGGCTCGCGAAACCGGATCGGGGGATCCGAGGTCCACGTGACGGCCCTTGGCCTCGGAGGAGCTGCCCTGGGCAACCTCTACGCCCCGGTCTCGGAGAGCGCGGCCCTCGCGACCGTGGAACGAGCTCTGGAGGCGGGCGTCGGCTACTTCGACACCGCACCCTACTACGGCTACGGCCTCTCCGAGCAACGGCTCGGACGCGCCCTGGCCGGCGTCGACCGCGGCGCATTCGTCGTGTCGACGAAGGTAGGACGGCTCCTCGTGGAGCGAGCGGGCGAAGCTCGCACGGATCAGGGTTTCGTGGCCGCCAATCGCTTCGATCCCGTCTTCGACTACGGATACGACGGGGTGATGCGCTCCTTCGAGGCGAGCCTGGATCGGCTGGGGCTCGACCGGGTCGACATCCTGCTCATGCACGACGTCGGAGCGGCGACCCACGGAGAAGAGCGCCACCCCGAGTTCTTCGAAGTCGCCATGAACGAGGGCTACAGCGCCATGCGCCGCTTGCGCGACGAAGGCGCGGTGGGAGCGATCGGCCTCGGCGTCAACGAGTGCGCCGTGTGCATCGACGCCCTCGGCCGGGTCGAGCTCGACTGCCTGCTCCTGGCAGGTCGCTACACACTGCTCGAGCAACCCGCGCTCGATGAGCTGCTACCCCTCTGCTCGACGTTGGAGACCTCGTTGATCGTCGGCGGGCCCTTCAACTCGGGCATCCTGGCCGAGGCCGACCCCGCGACCGCCCACTACGACTATGCGGCGGCGCCCCCGCCCGTGCTCGAGCGCGTACGACGGCTTCGCAGCATTTGCGACGCCCACGCAGTCCCCCTCGCGGCCGCCGCGCTCCAGTATCCGCTCCGCCATCCCGCCGTGGTGAGTGTGATCCCCGGCGCGCGAAGCGCGGGAGAGGTGGAGGCGCTCGCGACCTGGCTCGAGCTCGACCTGCCCGAGGCCCTCTTTGGCGACATGCAGGATGCCGACCTCCTGCCGAGAGAGGCACCGATCGGAGTTCGCCCTTGATCGATGCGCACCAGCACTTCTGGGCCACGGTCAGGGACGACTACGGCTGGCTCACGCCCGACGACGAGGGGCTCTACCGCGACTTCGGCCCGACCGATCTCGAACCGCTCATTGCCGAGGCGGGCATCGCTCGGACCATTCTCGTCCAGGCCGCTCCGACCGTGGCCGAGACCGGGTACCTGCTCGACATCGCGAAGGCCACCGGGTGGATCGCGGGCGTCGTCGGATGGGTCCCGCTCGCCGATCCGGCTGTCGGCGCGACCCTCGACGGGCTCGCGGCAAGACCCGGCCTGGTCGGCGTGAGGCCGATGATCCAGGACCTGCCCGACGACGATTGGATGCTCCAACCGGCCGTCGGCCATGGTCTCGAGGCGCTCGCCGCGCGAGAGCTCGGATTCGACGCCCTCGTGCTGCCCCGTCACCTCGGGCGGCTCCTCACTCTCTGCGAGCGTCACCCGGGCCTGCGGGTCGTCGTCGATCACGCGGCGAAGCCGGAGATCCGGTCGGGCGGCTTCGAAGCATGGGCACGCGACCTCGGGCGCATCGCGACCGGGACCCGCGCCTGCTGCAAGATCTCGGGTCTGGTGACCGAGGCCTCCGAGAATTGGCGCGCGGAGGATCTGCGACCCTACGTCGACTTCCTGATCGACCGGTTCGGCCCCGACCGCCTCATGTGGGGCAGTGACTGGCCGGTGGTCCAGCTCGCGGGCGGCTTCGCCCGGTGGAGGGATGCAACGAGCGAGCTCCTCCAGGAGCTGAGGGAGGACGAACGCGCTGCCATCCTCGGCAAGACCGCGGCCCGCTTCTATCGGCTCGACGCCGACACCCAGTCCCGTGGAGCCCCCGCATGACCGACCGACCCCGCTTTCGAGGCATCTTCTGTCCGAATGTCGTCCCCCTCGATGCGGCCGGGGACGTCGACGAGTCGGAGCTGCGGCGCTACATCGACTGGCTGATCGATCGCGGCATCCATGGGCTCTACCCGAATGGATCAACGGGCGAGTTCACGCGCTTCACGGCCGGGGAGCGACGCCGGATCATCGAGATCGTGGTCGACCAATGCGACGGAAGGGTACCCGTACTCGCGGGTGCCGCCGAAGCGAACCTGCGAGAGACCCTCGCCGCGTGTGAGCACTACGCGAAGATCGGCGCCGATGCCGTGGCGATCGTGTCACCCTTCTACTACCCCGTCTCGCCGGGAGGGGTCCATGCCTACTTCGACGAGATCGGTCGGAACACACCCATCGACGTGACGTTGTACAACATCCCCATGTTCGCCTCGCCCATCGATCTCGACACGATCCGGCGACTGGCCGGTACCCACGAGCGCATCGCAGCGATCAAGGATTCGTCGGGCGATCTGCCCTTCATGAGGTCGATGATCGAGACGATCCGCCCCGAGCGAGCCGACTTCGCATTCTTGACGGGCTGGGATGCCTGCCTGCTCGACATGCTCGAACTCGGCTGTGACGGTGGCACCCATGCATCGAGCGGCGTCGCCCCGGAGCTCACGCGTCGGCTCTTCGATCTCGCCAGCGAAGGCCGGTTCGAGGAGGCGCGCCCCCTACAGCAGCAGATCGCGGCCCTCTTCGATACCTGCTTCGCGGCTGGGGACTTCCCGGCCGGATTCCGCATGGGGGTCGGCCTGCGGGGCTTCTCGATCGGACCGGGCCGCATGCCACGATGCGAGGAGGATCGAGCTGCCGAGCCCGAGAGACTCGCTGCGATTCGCGCGCACCTCGAAACGGCCTCTCTCGCATGAGGCGCTTCGGCCAGGTGCTCGGAATCCGTCGCGAGTGCATTGCGGAGTACAAGCGGTATCACGCGAAGATCTGGCCCGAGATCGAGCGTGCGATCCATGAGGCTGGCATCCGCAACTACTCGATCTTCCTCCGTGGCGACCAGCTCTTCGGGTACTACGAGTACATAGGGCCGGAAGACGAGTTCGAGGCGCGCATGTCAGCGCTCGCCGAGGCGCCGCGCATGCGCGAGTGGTGGGACCTGATGGAGGCCATGCAGGTGCCCGACCCCGAGCGAGCACCGGGGACCTGGTGGGCGGACATGGAAGAGGTCTTCCACCAGGACTGAGCATCCGGCCTCTTCGCTCCTATCCGCCGGAACAGCATCCAGACGGCCGGCGGGGCTTCTTGCCTCATCGGGGTCGGGGTGCAGACCCGCCGTCGCCATGGATTCCCAGAGGCCAGACGGTACGATGTCCGCCGTTCCGGGAAGAGCCATGGGGAGTGATCGTGCGTTGATCGGCCACCGGACCGTCACCGAGGACGCGGTCGCCACCTTCGGGAGCCTCACCGGCGACTACGCGCGCATCCACTTCGACCATGCGCTCGGAGAGGCTTCACCCTACGGCCGCGGCTTCGCCCATGGGCTCCTGAGCGCGAGCTGGGCACTGGGTGCCATGACCCTGTATGCGCCGGAGAGACTCGGGTGCGGCGAGGCTGGCGCGTACGTCTCGGGGTTCGAGGTGAAGTTCCGGGACGTGGTCCGCTTTGGAGACACCCTGGCCCTCCAGTGCCAGGACGCAGATTCGGCCGACACGCCTTCCGGCTGGGAGCCGCGGAGCAGTGAGTTCATCTTCCTGAACCAGGATGGAGGCGCGGTGACCACGGGTACCGTCACGGCCCACGTGCGGGACAGCGCCGCCTCCGCGGAGGCCCTTCCGAGCGCGGTGTCGGCCCAACCCCTGTGGCCGGGCGGGCGCCCGGAGCCGGACGGAGCTTCGAGGTTCACGGCGGAAGACCTCCTCGACCACGGCCCCCGCGGTGCATCGCCCGTCCGCACGATCACCGAGGCCGACGCGGTGGGCTTCGCCAACTTCACGGGTGAGCTGAACCCGCTCTACCTGGACGCGGTCTTCGCCGAGAGCGCCCTCTTCGGCCGGCGAATCGCGCCCCCCATGCTGTGTTTCTGTCTGGGCTTCTCGTCGTGGCTGCGCGAGCTGCTGCGGCTTCCGGGCGACGGCAGCGAGCAGAGCGCGGGCCATCTGGGCGATCGCTGGCAGTTCGTCGCCCCCGTCTTCGTCGGAGACACCCTGGAGGTGCGTCACAAGCCGCTCTCGGTTCGCCGGACCCGCAGCCAGCCGAGCCGGGGTGTGATGACCTACGGCCTGCAGCTCGTGAACCAGCGCGGAGAGGTCGTACAGCAGGGCGAGGTCGACATGATGTTGGAGATGCGCGAAGCCCGGACGGGAGGTCGGTGATGACGGAGCAGGGAAGGCGCGCGCCGCGCGTCGCGATCGTGGGGGCCGGGGCCGGGGGATTGACCACGGGCGTCCAGCTGAAGAAGGCTGGCTTCGAGGACTTCGTGATCCTCGAGAAGAACCGGGGCGTCGGCGGGACCTGGTACCGGACCCGCTATCCGGGCCTGGTGTGCGACATCGCGTCGCCCCTCTACCAGTTCTCCTTCGAGCTGAATCCCGAATGGTCGGGGCCCTACCCGCCGCAGTCCGAGCTCCTGGCCTACTTCGAGCACTGCGCCGAGAAGTACGGGCTGCTGCCTCATTGTCGCTTCGAGGTCACGGTGCAGCGCGCCGTGTGGAACGAGGACGAGGCCCGCTGGGCGTTGACCCTCGACTCGGGCGAGACGGTCGAGGCCGAATTCGTGGTGAGCGGTGTCGGCATGTTCGGCGATCTGGTCTACCCCGAGATCGAAGGGCTCGACTCCTTCTCGGGCACGAGCTTCCACTCTGCGGATTGGAACTGGGATCACGACCTCGGGGGCGAGACCGTCGGCGTGGTCGGCAGCGCCGCCAGCGCCATCCAGTTCGTCCCCGAGATCGTGAAGCAGGCGGGCCAGGTCCACCTCTTCCAACGCTCGGCCAACTGGGTCCTGCCCAAGGAGGACGCCCCCTACACCGAGGAGCAGCGCGAGGTCTTCCGCACGGACCCGAGCGCCCTGCAGGCGGCCCGGGACGAGGTCTGGAACACCCTCGACCCGGGTGGCGCCGGGGCCTTCACGATGATCCATGCGCAGATGGCGGAGGTCTGTCGCGAGGCCATGGCCGTCGTCGAAGATCCCGAGGTTCGGGCGAAGCTCCTACCGGACTACCCCTGGGGATGCAAGCGGCCCCTGCTCTCGAACCACTACTACCGGGCCTTCAACCGTCCGAACCTGGAGCTCGTGACCGAGGGGATCGAGCGCATCACGCCCGCGTCGGTCGTCACGACGGACGGCTCGGAACGTCCGATCGACACACTCGTTCTCGCCACGGGCTACGAGACGACCAGGTTCGCATCGGTCGTCGACTTCGTCGGGCGCGGTGGTGTCGCCATCGCCGACGCGTGGAGTGACGGCGCCCAGGCCTACAAGGGCGTCATGACGGCGGGCTTCCCCAACCTCTTCATGCTCTACGGCCCCAACACGAACGGCGACTCGCTCATCACCACGATCGAGTTCGAGGCCGAGTACGCGATCCGTCAGATCCAGCGGCTCGTCGACGAGGGCCTGGCGTGGATCGACGTGAAGCCCGAAGCCATGGCCGCGTACAACGAGAAGGTCCAGAAGGACATCGCGGCCGTCGAACCGTGGCAGGCGGGATGTCGGGACTACTACCGCTCCCCGAGCGGACGGGTCGTCACCCAGTGGCCGGGCCGAATGAGCGAGCTGAGGCAGCTCCTGGAGACGCCCGACCTGGACGACTACGAAACGGAGCGCCGGTAGCGGGAGCGGGGCCGCCTCAGCGCGCTCCGAGCCGGAACAGGTAGGCCTCGGCCACGTTCTCGTTGCGGGGGCGGCGCCCGTACTTCTGCTCGTAGGCATCGCTGAAGCGGTCGAACTCCTCCTGGGCCTCCACGCGGGATGCGACGAGCTCGTAGATCGAGTCGTCCGCTCGGAGCCGCACCCGCGGGTCGGCCTCCATGTTCTCCACCCAGGTGCTGCGGTTGGCTCCGGCGTGGACGTAGTACATCGACCTCTACTGGGTGCATGCCCGGGATTTCACGACCCCGGTCGAGGAGATGATGCGCGGCCTCGACGACCTGGTTCGCCAGGGCAAGGTGCTCTACGTGGGGATCTCCGACACCCCGGCCTGGGAGGTATCCCGCGCCAACACTCTCGCCGAGCTGAGGGGGTGGACCCCCTTCGTCGGGCTCCAGATCCGCTACAGCCTGCTCGATCGCGCCGTCGAGCGGGAGCTGCTGCCGATGGCCAAGGTCATGGATCTGACCGTGACGCCCTGGGACACGCTCGGATCCGGCATCCTCACCGGCAAGTACAACCAGGACCGATCCACCGAAGGCCGCGCCGCGCTCCGCGGCCAGATCGAGGAGCGCGATCTCGGGATCGCCGCCGAGGTCGTGAAGATCGCCGAGGAGATCGGGCGCACGCCGGCCCAGGTGGCTCTCAGCTGGGTCCGCCAGGGCCCGGGTGTGATCGTACCGCTGGTGGGCGCGAAGACACGGGCGCAGCTGGACGACAACCTGGGCTGCCTCGAGTTCGAGCTCGAGCCGGAGCACAAGCAGCGCCTCGACGAGGCCAGCAAGATCCAGCTGGGCTTCCCGCACGACTTCCTGCGCCAGATGATGCCGAAGGCCGTGGAGGACCACCGCGCGTGAACGAGCGGCGGAAGGCATGGCTGCACCAGCTCGACGCGTCGGGCCGCTACCCGAGCTGGGTGCTCTTCGCGGTGCTCGCCGGGATGTTCGCCACCTCCTTTCCGTTCACCATCCTGGCCGTCTCCCTGGCGCCAATCGCCGAGGAGTTCGGCAGCCGCGAGACCACCCTCGCCTGGGTCGTGACGGCGCCGATGCTGCTCTCGGCCGTGTCCTTTCCGCTCGTCGGCAAGCTCGGAGATCTCTACGGGCATCGTCGCGTGTTCCTGTGGGGCTTCGCCGGCGCGACCGTGGTCGCCGCCCTCACGGCGCTCGCCTGGGACGCCTTCTCCCTGATCGCGCTGCGCACCCTCGCCGCCGTCCTGGGCGGCGCCACCCAGCCCACCTCCATGGCCCTGCTCTTCGCCGCGAATCCGGAGGGCGGCCGTGTCCGTGCCATGGGCTGGTGGTCGATGGTGGGCGCGGGGGCCCCCGCGCTGGGCCTCGTCCTCGGCGGGCCGCTGGTCGACTGGCTCGGCTGGCGCTTCGTCTTCCTCCTCCAGGCGGGCATGAGCGCCGCCGCCCTGGCCATCGCCTTTGCCGTCCTACGGGAGACCCGGCCCCTCCGCGCGCGCTTCGACCTCCTCGGCGCGCTCAGTCTGGCCGTCGGCGTAGGCGGTTTCATGGTCGCCCTGGGCGGCGTCCGGGAGCTCGGCCTCGCGTCCCCCTGGATCCCCACGGCCGCCCTGGTCGGTGCGATCGGGCTCGTGGCCTTCGTCCGCATCGAGGACCGGGTGCGCGATCCACTCCTGCCGCTGGCGCTGCTGCGGGATCGGAGCTTCTCCGCCACCCTGGCGACGAACGCCTTCAACTCGGCGGCCTACATGGGCGCCTTCGTCATCGCACCGCTGCTGCTCTATCAGTCCTTCGACTTCTCGATCACCCAGGCCTCCCTGCTGATGGTGCTGCGGACCGCATCCCTCACGCTCGCGTCTCCCGTGGGCGGAGCCTTCGGCGAGCGCTTCGGCGAGCGCAGCGCATCGGTTCTCGGCGGCGCCGTCATGACCGTCGCTCTCCTGGGCATCGCCTGGGGGGCCTGGGAGTCGAACCTGCTCCTCTTCGGGGTCGGGCTGGTGGGACAGGGCGCCGGCCACGGCCTGAGCCAGCCCTCGATCACCTCGGCCGTCGCCAGGTCGGTGGACGAGTCCCAGCTCGGTGTCGCCTCCGCGGCCAACCGTCTGGCCGGACAGGGCGGCGCGTCGTTCGGCATCGCGGCCCTCGCGATCGTCTACGGCGGCGTGGCCGAGCCCGAGGTCTTCGCACGGGCCTTCTCGCTGGGCGCCGCCCTCGCTGGCGCATCGACGCTGACCGCACTGTGGATCGGCGTCTCCCGACGCCCGGTACTCCCTTCTCCGCACTTCGCCTCCTTCGGAAGACGGAGTGGTGTGGCCGAGATCCTCGAGAGCTCCGAGCCGTGAGCGGAGGACCGCTCGAAGATCCGACGGAGCACCGGCTGCGGGACATCCGCCTAGCGAACTGGCGGTGCAGGCAAGGCGACATCCCAGCGGTTGACGTCCTGGCTGCGACCGAACGAGCTGCGGCTCGATTCCATGCCGGTTCGATCCCGGGTCGGGTACGCTCGTGCCATGCGTCCTCTGCGCGCGCAGGTGCTGGGTCTCCTGCTCGGCCTGCTCGCGCAGGCAGCGGACGCCCGCGACTGGCTCGAAGTGACGTCGCCGCCGCAGGCGCGCTCCACGACGAGCCTTCCCCTGCTCGAGGTGAAGGGGCGCGCGGGGGCGCGGACCGGCGCGGGGCATGACCTCGTCATTGCAATCGATCTCTCCGACAGCACGCTGGTCGGATGCGGCGTGGACCTGGACGGGGACGGCCCCGGGAGCCGGAGCGACCCCGCATTCATCGCCGAGCTGAAACGGCGCGGGCTCTTTCCGCCGCGGCTCGCGGTGCGTCTGGACCGCGGCCTCGACTTCGATGACACGGTCCTCGCAGCGGAGCTGGAGGCGGCCCGATCCCTGGTCGATCGGCTCGACCCCCGCCGCTTCCGTGTCGGATTGGTCGTCTTCTCGGACGACGCCACGACGGCGGCGCGAATCGGAGCCCCGCCCTCGGCTCTGGGTCGCTCGCTGGCCGAGATCCGCTTCCTGGCGCCGGGATTCCTGCGCGGAACGAATCTGATGGCGGCGATCGAGGTCGCACAGGCAGAGCTGGCGCCGGAAGACCAGCCCAGGCCCACCCGCCGGGAGCGCTCGCTCGTCTTGCTGACTGACGGCGCCCCGACTCTTCCGCTGCGCGACGGCCCCGGCCCGCGTACGGTGGCAGCGGCGCGCGCGGCGGGCGCGCGCGGCATCCGCATCTACCCCTTCGCCATCGGGCCCGAGGCCCGAGCCTCTGCGGAGCTTCTCGAGGAGATCGCGCGCGAGACGGGGGGCCGGGCCTCGGGGGTCGATCACCCCTCCGAGGTCAGCGGAAGGCTGCGCATGCTCGATCTGGTGGACCTGGCCGGCGTGAAGATCGCGAACCTCACGACGGGCGAGGGTGCGCGGGCCCTGCGCACCTTTCCCGATGGGAGCTTCGACGGGTTCCTCCCGCTCGTGGCCGGTACGAACCGCATCCGCGTCGAGGCGATCCACGTGGATGGAAGCCGCCACGCCGTGGAGCGCTGGGTCGTTCTCGAACCCAGTGGGGCGGCAGGCCCCGACCAGGAGCGTCTGCGGCAGCGGATGGAGGACCTGCGCAGCCGGACGAGGGAGCTCGAAGCCTGGGCGAGGATGGAGGACCGGCGTCGAAAGCAGCTGAAAGCCCTCGAGATCGACGCAGAGCAGCCCACGCCGGAGCCCGGTGAGGGCGGGGGCTCGTGATGGGAACGTCGGGCACGGCATGTGCAATCAGAGGGATCACCCATCAAAAGGAGGGAATCCCATGTCCCGCCGATTCGCCCTTGCGGCCATCGCCGCCTTGCTGGTGCCTTGCTTCCTGCTTTCGGCGTCCGCCCAGGACGAGCCCCCCGCCAGGTGGGACCAGGCCCGGGGCACGCAGTACGGCAAGGAGCTCGCCGTAGCGTGCTCCGAGCTCAAGGCGAGCCTCTCCGCACTCCCGGCACAGGTCGAACCGGGCGCGCAGCGCGCCTTCTACCAGGCGCGTGACGACGTCCGCCTGCTCGACCACGCAGCAAAGAGCCTGGCCACGGCCCTGGAGGCGGGTGAGGGCAAAGAGGAGGCGCTCCCGCGCTTCAAACGGATCCAGATGCTCCGGCGCGATGCCGAGGAGAATGGCCGCAAGGCCCTGATCCCCGACGACGTGTTCGCGAAGATCACACCGGTCGGGGTCGCTCTCATCAAGCTCGCCCCGTACTTCCGCTGATCCCCGGATCCACCGAGCCGGTGCAGTCGGAGCCGCGCCTTCGCCGTAGTGGGTCGCGCGCCCGGCACACTGCAACCTGCGACCCCAGGTCTGCAGGTTGGCATCGGGAAGAGGAAGTCCCCTAGGACCCGGGAGATCTCGGACTCGAGGCGGCTCGTGCGAGTGAGCCGTCTGGCGAGGCTGCCGACGCAAGAGGAGGCCGCGCTCCACGAGGGGCGGAGCTCCTCGGCTCCACCTCGGTCCAGGTCGCCCGAGGTTCTCGTCACCAACGCGGTAGACTGACGGGGTGCTCTCGGTAGGCCAAGACACCCGGTGGATCGGTTCGGCGGTAGCCGTCGCACTGCTCGCGTGGGGTCTTTCGGTGGCGACCGCGGCCGAGACGGTCGAGGTGTTCTGGTCGGCCGAGGCCGCCGCGGGTCGCGCCCTCACCGTGGAGCGCAGTGACGACGGAGGGCCTTGGCGGGAGATCGCGCGGCTCCAGCCCGGGACGGCATCGCTCCGGGACGCGGAGCTTCCGGCGGGTATCACGACCTGCTATCGCCTGCGGCCCGAAGGTGGACGGGACGCGGAGCTCGAGACCGCCTGCATCGATCTCTCGACCGGCTTGCTGCCGCCGGTGGGCTCGGGGCGTCTGGACGACGCCGAGGCACAGCGGATCCGCGGCGCAGAAGGCTGGTATCAGCGGCTTCGTGTCCCGGTCACCGGCGAGACAGAGGACGGGAAGGCCGTCGGCGCCGCCAACGAGGCCGAGGACGCGAACGCGAAGAGCGTCGATGCCGAGCCCGCGAGGCCCCCGGGGCCCAGCCCGGCCGGCGAGAGCCCAACGACAGCCCCACCGGAGGCGGATTCATGAATCGCCTGATCGCCTTTGCACTGACCGCCACACTCGCCGGACTCGGCTGCGCATCGCGCAACCAACCCATCGCCGAAGAGCTCGGCGAGCTCGGGATCGAAACGCGCATCGTCGAGAGGGGCGTACTGGTGTACATCCCGGACGTCTTGTTCGAGTTCGACAGCGACCGTCTCTCGCCGACAGGGCGCGAGAAGATCCGGGGGGTGGCCGAGGTGATCGATCGCCTTGCCTCGGGCCGGGACATCTCCGTCGAGGGCCACGCCGACGCGGTCGGCGAAGCGACCTACAACGAGAGGCTGTCGCTCCGCCGGGCGAAGGGCGTAGCGGACGACCTCCTCGGCGCGGGGGTCGAGCCGACCCGCTTGCGGACCACCGGTTTCGGCGAAGCGAACCCGGTCGCACCCAACCGTTCGAGTGATGGACGCGATAGCCCCGAAGGGCGGCGCCTGAACCGGCGGGGCGAGATCGTGATCCTCAACTCGCAGGTCGCGGCGCCCCCTCCCTAGGGGAAGAAGAGCATCACGATCTCTCCCGCGACCTCGACCTCGCGCTCAACCACACGGCCGTCCGCGAGCGTCGCCGCGAAGTGATGGCGCCCCGGCGTGAGGCGGAGGTCGGCGAGGGGCGTCGCGCCCACGTCTCGACCATCTGCTGTGATCAAGGCGCGCGGGTGGGCGTTCACGACGACGCGCACCGGAGCGACGACGGGCGGCGCTCGCCGCGTGGGCGGAGGTGCGTGCGTGGCTCGCGGCGCGGGCGGGGGCGAGGCGACCACTGCCGGCGCGGCGGCGACATCGCGTACGACCACGGGAGGAGCAGCGGCCGAGGGGGGCTCCTGGGTTGCGCTGGGGGCGGGAGCCAGCGAAGCGGGTGTCGGTCGCAGCTCGGTCGGGGGAGCGGCCGGCGCAGGCGCCACGGAAACAGCCAGGGGCAGGGGAGCAGCCACGACCACGGCCAGCAGAGCCGCTGCGAGAAGCGCACGGCCTGCCACCCGCACCCCTGCGAAGCTCGGACCACTACCGGACGAGGGACCGAACCCCGGGGACGGGGCCGCCGCGGCCTGCGCGAGCACCGGCGCGATCGTGGAAACGGGCGCACCCGGCCGGTTCAGAGCACCCTGCATCTCACGCAGCACCCGCTCGTACCCCAGCCCGGGGTTCGGCAGCTCGACGCGTCGGGCTGCGGGGTCGAGGGCTTCGAGCACCGCCTCGAACTCCGCGCTCGAATCACCGACGGCCACGATCCGCAGGCCCGCGGAGGTCGAGCGCAAGAGCTCACCGAGAGCTTCGGCAGTCGCGAGCGGCAGACGATGCGCGTCGTCGATCAGCAGCAGCAGGTGACCGCTCCGTGAGACCTCACACTCCGCCCGATGCTGGAGCGCCGCCATGGAGGTGCGGGTCGGCGACTCGCCGAGCACGTGGAGACACCAGCGTACGAAGTCGGCCGGCTCGAGCGTAGGAATCGGCACCGGGACGCAGAGGCTGCCTGCCGGCGGTGCCTCCCGGAGAGCGCGCAACAACGTGGACTTCCCGGATCCCTCGACCCCGATCGCCACCACGACGCGACTTTCCCGCTCCGTCCGAGACCGAGGAGAGCCATCGGACTCACCTGCGAGGTGCAGCAGTTCCCGCACGAGATCCTCCCGTGAGTAGGTCGCTGCGACTCGGCGGTTGGTTCCCGCGCGATCGATCACGCCGCTATCGAGATCCCGAAACGCTGGGAATCCACCCGGGACCGGGTGATGCGAGCCGGCGTTCGAGGCGCTCCGCCGGGAAGGCGCGCGACCGGGGCGTAGCTCTCGCCACGGCCGAGGGCGCGCAGCAGAGTCGGCCAGGATGGAGCTGCCGTTGGACGTGGTCGTCCGCATCCGGATTCGGTTCCCAGCTCCCGAACACCATCGCGATCGGCAGGTTGACGAGGGTCAGCACCAGGGCCGCCGCGAATGCGCTCCGGAAGCTCCGCACCCGGAAGGTCCGGAAGACGGCCGCTACGAGACCCAGGGCCAGCGCGTTCGCCAGGAACAGGAAGGGCCCGAGGGTCAGGCCCGTGAGCGGAATCTCGGATGCCACCAGCATCGGCCGGACGCAGTCGTTCGCGAGCCCCACGACCGGGGCGGCCAGCAGTGCGCCGCGGGCGCCTTCCATCTCGACACCCTTCACCAGGTGACCGATGGCAGCGATGATGAAGCCCGAGAAGACGACATGGGCGGTGATCGTGAGCACGGGAGGAGCCTATCGCACACCCGCACCCAGACGAAGCGGTCGCTGAGCCGCGGTCCGGTGCGGCCTCAGTCGTCCGGGTCGATCCAGATCGGTGAGGACCAGGCGCGTTCGCGGATGGTCGCGGGTACACGCGGGTCGGGCTCGACGCCCAGACGGATCGCGTCGTAGGTCGACCAACGACAGGTCGGGTTCTGGATGGCCCGGACGTAGTAGAAGGCTCCCTGGCTCGCGTCGAATGCCGGGTCCCTCCAGGCGGCCATCAACTCTCCGGCTCCCGTGTCGCCTAGCGTCTCACAGCTCGTCGTGTCGACGGAGGCGCCGTTGTCGGGGCAGCGCAGCGTCCCCGGATCGACGCTGAGGCCGTCGGCGCAGACGACGTCCTGGACCTTCTCGTGGGTCTCGCCCTCGGCGTCGATCCAACCCTTGATCACCTGCACGCGCTGCAGCGGCGCGCTCAGCAGGTCGGCGCCGGCCCAGACGAAGAAGGTCGGGCTCTCTTCCTGCCCTTCGCTCGGATGGAGCACGGCTCCCATCGGCACGCCGCCCCCGGTCGCCACGGCGACGGGATGCCGCGCCTCCGT
The DNA here is from genome assembly GCA_002687015.1 of Deltaproteobacteria bacterium. Classification (GTDB taxonomy): domain Bacteria; phylum Myxococcota_A; class UBA9160; order UBA9160; family UBA6930. Next base: position 13,197 of record NYZB01000156.1, on the reverse strand, counting down.
GACCTCTTCGTCGAAGCCCCAGCCCGCGAAGAAGCGAAGGGTGATGCGCGTGCCCGAGGTGGCGTAGGCCTCGCGGCGCTGCATGCCGGCGAAGATCGCGTCGCGCGTGTTCTCCTCGGCCCACACCGCGGCCAGGCCGCCCGCGGTGTGGAATTGCAGGGTCGTCTGGTAGGGCTTCTGCTCCGGCCGAACCCGAAGGCGGCGCAGCGCGGGCGAGCTGATCGCGCCGGCCTTGCCCGGGAAGTCCCACTCCTCCGCATCGCCGGGATTGGAGTTGTGCGTATCGGTCGCGGCGACCATGCCGAACGCGAAGGGATTGAAGCCCAGCTCCCGGTCGAGCTGCAGGCCGATCTTGAGACCCTGCCGCGCGAAGCCACTCTGGAAGGCGCAGCCCGTCTCCTGCCCGGCCTCGCAGGGCTTCAGGATCTGGCTGAAGGCGCACTCCTCGTCGGTCGCGCCGACTCCGAGTGCGCACTCCGACGCGCCCTTGACCTGGTACATCTCGCCGAGGCGCTCCCGCCGCATCCGCAGCCGCCAGTCGTCGGGCTCGTAGGTGCGTCCGTCCCAGGTGTGGCGGCTATAGAAGAGCCCCCAGCCCTTGTTCATGTTGTGCGGAATGGTCAGGAAGTCGCAGTCGCCCGTGCACGTCTCTTCGAGGCCGCGCCACAGGTCGATCGCGCTGCCCACATCGAGGGAGGAGATGGCGTGCTCGGGGAGATCATCGCCGTTGAAGATGACGTTGCGGTGGTGCTTGCCGGCATCGGGCAGCACGGGCGAGTACTCATAGGCGGCGAAGGTGGTCAGGACGCCCGGCTCGTTGAACTGATCCGCCAGCTCGATATAGCGCGCCCAGTCCAACTGGCTGTCCCGCACGCACCGCTCGATCCCACCCTCGCCCCGCGTGCAGATCGGCACCGCGGAACGATCCGCCGGCGTGCGCGACCTGTTTCGATACACCCCGGCAGGTGCCGGGGCCCCGGCATCTCGTGTCGCCTCCCCCTGACCCGCGCCGCGAATGAACTGGAAGACCGCCACGTTCGGCGTCTCCATGACCCAGCAGTTGAGGCTCTCGACCAACGAGAGGCCCTCGTCACGACAGCGCGTCCGCATCCCGAAGCTCTCGGCGTGGTCCGTGAGCGCGACGAAATCGAGCGGTCGCGACAGCTGCATGAGCTCGCCGCCCGGACTTCGCAGCTTCTCGCCCTTGGCGAAGCGATAGGCGTCCTCGATCGTCGCGGTCGTACCGAAGAGGGCGGCGTCGAAGCTCTCGACAGTGTGGACGTGTACGTCCCCCCAGAACACGTTCTTGAGGGGGTCGTAGGGCCGCCGTTCCTGGGGGCGCAGGGCAGGAACCGGCACTCGGCTGTCATCCTGCTGCGCGTAGTCTTCGGGTGCGGTGCTCGGCGCCGTCAGCCGATGCGCGGCGAGCAACGGGCGGCCCACGTTCCACCAGGCCAGCCCGAGGGCGACGACGATCAGTCCCACCAAGCCCAAGAGAATCTTCTTCAACACCCTGTGCCCCCTCGTTGGCCCGACCCCCGCGGCGACCGGACGCCCAGGGCTCGAGATAGTACATCGCCCAGGCCTCGGGCGAGATCGGGGCCACCACCCGGTCGCGCTGAATCGCCTTCAGGATGTCCTCGACTTGGCCGGCGGCCGATGAACCGCAACCCGAATCGCCCTCTCGTCCTGCTGAATCGGAGCACCGGTCGGCCGGGAGCGTCTCCAGCTGCACGGTGTCCACGGCGGCCGCGAGGGACATCCCGGCGGAGGCCGGGGCCCGCGAGGAAGGCCAGGGGGCGGCGGCTCGGTAGCGGGACCTCCCGCGCCTACCGAAACGGCACGCCGCGCGGGCCTTCGATTCCGAGCCGAAAGCTGTAGTGCGCTGTCCCCCCGCCATCGATCTGCCAATGCACGCGCAGGGCGAGCTGGGTCGCGTCCTGGACGAAGCCGGTGCGCATGAGCACGTGGCCGCCCTGCGCCGAGTTCTCGGCGAAGCTCCACTCGACGAAGCGCCAGCCGTTCATGAGCTTCCGGGTCTCGTGCTTGTCGATGCCGATGTTGTCGCCGTCGCTCGTGTGCCCGCAGATCCGGAGGCTTCCCGACGTCTGGTCGTGGGTCGTATCGGGATCCTCGAAGAGGTTCCCGGGGCCGTAGTCGTCGCCAACATGGCACAGGGAGAGCCGCATGTGCGTCGAGTCCAGCGGAAGCCAGACGCGCTCGCGGGCCGCCTTGAAGTCACAGGGCACCCGGTTGCCCGCCGCTCCGCCCGCATTGGTCAGCCGCAGCTGCACGGGGTGGTCCTTCACGCCCCCGACCTCGGGCACACGAACGCTGACGAGTCCGCTCTTCGGCCAGTCCATGATCTCGAGCTTCAGCTTTCCCCCAGCGAAATCGCCGAGCAGGTCCACCCGGCCCGGGATCTCGCCGAAGTTCCGGCCGGTGAACGCAATCCTCTCCCCCGGTGCACACTTCGAGAACGGAACGACTTGCTCGATATGGGGCAACGCGGCACCGATGGCAGGACCGATCTCGCGGTTGTCCCGGGGTTTGCGGCGATCCTCGCTGCTTCCCTTCCTCTGTGACTTTCGGGCGCGCGGTACGTCGAGCTCCGGCTGCTCGTCTCGCTGAGACGGCTTCTCCCTGGAAGGAGTGGCCCCGAGAAGGGAAAGGCCGAGTATGGCGAGCACGAGGGGACGAAGCATCGCTCGACACTCTACTACGAACCCACCCCGTTGGGAGAGCGCGGGCTAGCATGCATTCGACATGATCAGCACCCTCGCATCTCTCGCGGGCTACGCCGCCATCGTTGCGACGTACTGGCTCGTCCTGAGCGCCTCATTCCCGGGCTCGGGAGTGACGCTGGCCTCCTTCCTGCTCGGGTTCTTCGCCTACCTGGTGCTGCAGCCCGCCAAGCAGCTGCTCTGGCCCGACGCGACGGTCCGCGCGACGCGGCGCCACGCGCGGGATCCCCGCCCGCGGGACGGGAGGGTCAGCGCCGTGAGGGGCAGGCTCGTCGCCCTGGGCGAGCCCGTCCTCTCGCCGCTCGAGAAGGTAGAGTGCCTCCTCTACGGGATCGAGATCTACAAGTACGTCGGGCAGGAGGACGGAACGCGACGCACCTGGGACTTCCAAGCCCGCTGCCACCGGCCGGCCGCCGTGGAGACGCCGTTGGGAGTCGTCCAACTGCTTGGCATTCCGGACCTCTCCCGCGTACCGGACTGGGAGCTCGAGGGCGAGGAGATCCGGCAGAACGCTCGCGCTTGGATCGCGGGCACCCGGTTCGAGCCGAAGCCGGGCCTCCGCGACGCGCCCAGGCTGGTCCGGCGGATGCTGGGGGACCCTGCGCCCGAGGGCCATCTCCTCTTCGCGGAGCCTGGGGCCGCGCTGGAGCCGGACCACCGCTTCGAGGAGAAGCAGCTCGGCGCAGGTGACACGATCACGGTCGTCGGGAAATTCGACGAGCAACAGGCGGCCCTGGTTCCCCGGGGCAGCGGAGCGAACGAGATCTTCGTGGGAGACGTCGGCGAGGTCCTCAGGGAGACCCGTAGCGACCTGCTCCGGTCGCTTGCCTTCATGGTCTTGTGCTGTGCCATCGCCCACGCTTTTGCGTCGCTGGCGATTCCGTAGAAGAGTCGCGGGGGACCGGGATCAGCGGCGCAGGCTTTGCGTCGCTCTGGTGAGAAGGGGTGCGACCGGGGCATAGCTCTCGCCACGGCCGAGGGAGCGCAGCAGAGTCGGCCGGGGTGGATCTGCCGCTGGACGTGATGGTCCGTATCCGGGTCGGGCTCCCAGCTCCCGAGCACGATCGCAATCGGCGGGTCGAGCAGGCTCAGCGCCAGGGTCGCGACGAACGCTCTCCGCAGGCCCCGCTCCGGTTGGGGCGGCTCCCACCCAGCTCGGCGGGAGGAAGGCCACGAGCATCGATGGCGCTCAGGGTTCTCGGCGGCCGGGTGCGCATTGGCATCGAGAGCGAGCGTATCCTGGCGTCGTGACCATGGCCCTGTCCATTCGGGGGTATCGAGAGGCCTTGCTAAGTTGAAACATTTGTTTTAATCTAGTAATCTTGTTGTTCGAATCAATCTGGAGAAACGGACATGCCTGACAGCCCTCCCTCGCGCACGCGCATGGTGCTCATCGTGATCGGCCTCCTGGTGGTGGCCAGCGTCGTCGTCCTGTTCACCTCGGACAGCGCCCAGCAGGAGGCCAAGCTACGCGCCGGCGAGGCTCTCGGCGAAGTCGCACTGGCCCGCGTGGCGGCGGCGACCGCCGCCAGCGGCGGGAGCCAGCACGAACGATCCGCGGACCTCATCAAAGTGCCGATCGAGGTCAAGAAGCTGAACGACTTCGTCTTCCAGGCACGAGGCGTCGGGAACACCCACCTCATCGCGACCAGCGAGGGAAACGTGATCTTCGATACCGGCCTCGTACTCCAGGCGGCCAAGCAGCGTCGGGTCCTCGACGAAGCCGTGCCGGAGGCACCCATCACGCACGTGATCCTGAGCCACTCGCACCAGGACCACGTCGGCGGAACCACCTTTTGGACCGAGGACGGCACCGAGATCGTCGCCCACTACGAGTTCCCGGAAGAGCAGCGCTACCTGAAGGAGCTGACGCCCTACCTGCACGATCGCAACCGCACCCTGTTCCCGTGGCTGCCGGAGAAGGTCCCGAGTCTCGGCCCCCTCGACTACGGGAACATCGAGCCGACGATCCTCGTCCGCGACGGCGAGCCCTTCGCCTTCGAGCTCGGCGGCGTGCGCTTCGAGGTCTTGCCGACGCCCGGGGCCGAGGGCGCCGACAACGTCTGCCTGTGGCTCCCGGATCACAAGATCCTCTTCAGCGGGGATTTCTTTGGACCCCTCTTCCCGCAGTTCCCGAACGTCTTCACGATGCGCGGCGAGAAGGTGCGCAAGCCGATCGAGTACATCGAGTCTCTCGAGACCCTGATCGCGCTCGAGCCCGAGATGATCGTGCCGAGCCACGACGCCCCGATCGCCGGCAAGGAGCAGATCCGCGCCGACATGGAGCGCATGCGGGACGCCGTCCGCTATGTGCACGACGCGACGATCGCCGGCATGAACGCGGGCAAGACCGTGCACGAGCTGATGGCCGAGATCGTGCTGCCGCCCGAGCTGGCGCTGCGCCAGGTGCACGGCAAGGTCTCCTGGGCCGTCCGCAGCATCTGGGAGTACTACGCGACCTGGTTCCACTTCGACACGACGACGGAGCTCTACCCGGTTCCCGATCGGGAGGTCTTCTCGGATCTCGCAGAGCTCGCCGGCGCGGATGCGCTGGTCAAGCGCGCCCGGAGCTATCTGAAGGAGGAGCGCGAGGTCCACGCCCTGCATCTGATGGACGTCGTACTCGAAGCCGAACCCTCCCATCGCGGCGGATTGCAGGTGCGCAAGGAGGCCCTGGAATCCCTGTTGAAGCAGGCCGAGGGAGGCGTGCGCAACGCCTACGAAATGGACTTCTTGAAGTCGCGGATTCGCGCGACAGAGCAGGCCATGGGGCCCGCGGGCGGACCGGCGTGAGCAGCCGTCCGCGCGGCGAAGTCACGCGCGAGCGAATCCTGCGAAGGGCCGAGCAGCTCTTCGCACGCCACGGGGTCGAGGGCGTGACCTTGCGCCAGATCGCCCGCGCGGCGCGCCAGCGCAACGTCGCGGCGGTGCAATACCACTTCGGAGGAAAGCAGGAGCTGCTCGACGCGATCCTGGGCGTGCATCTCGACGGCATCGACCGGCGCCGCCGCGAGCTGCTCGACGCGCACGAGCGCATGGGCGAGATGGAAGACATCGACGCGCTCCTCTCGGTGCTCGTCGACCCCCTGGTCGAGAAGCTCGACGAACCGAGCGGCCGGGCCTACTTGCGGATCCAGGCTGGACGGCCGGGCGCCGACCCGATGCGCCCGGCAACACGCACGATGGCGAACCGCTTCGGACGGGCCTTCGGCCTCGGACCGGGCCACGCTCTTGCGGGCCGGTTCGCCGTGCTGCTGCTCTTCGGTGCACTCGCGGATCGTGCAGAAGCCGAGACCAGCCGCGATCCCGAGATCGCCGACCGGGACCACTTCGTAGAGCTGCTGAAGGCCGCGATCCGCGGCATCTACAACGAGGCAGGTGCCGTGGGGCCGGCACGCTCGCGGCGCCTGGCGGGCTAGGGCCAGCCCGCGCGGGCCGGGGGGAAGCCCATCCGGCGGCTCGACTCGGCTGCCCCTTGGCCGAGCGCTTGGGACCGCGACTCCCCGCGGAAGTCCCCCCACCCCGCGAACCGTTGGCCTCCAGGCTTCGTAACCTGAGGGTGGGGGATTCGAATCCCCTCCGGCGTGCCATACGCAGGAATCACCGAATCTTGCCGAGATAGCTCGAGAAGAAGACTCGCTCCCAGTGGGCTGAGGGTCGTGCAGAACCATTCCGCGCTGGGACGTGACCCACCAGGCGGTAGGAAATCACTCCTGCCCGAATCTGAATGGGAAATTCATCATGTTGCAGAACCGATTCATCACGAGCCTCGCGGCCCTGGGCCTGGCCCTCGGTCTCATGGCGGCCAATGCAGAAGCCGGGACCTACAGGGACCCGCGGGCATCCGCCTATCGGGGATTCCAGAATCAGGATCGCGCCACGGCGTATCGTGGCTTGCAGAATCAGGACCGGGCCACGGCATCACGTGGCATCCAGAACCCCGATCGACAGACGGCCTATCGCGGCGTACAGAACCAGGGTCGAGCCACTGCCTATCGGTCGACCGGCGGCCTGACCACCTACGTGGTGAGCCCGAACAAGCGTCCGTCGTCTGCGGGCCAGTTCAGCCCCCAGCAGGGTGTGACCACTGGTCACTGGTCGAATCAGCGCATCACGGGAGCGGCTGCCCGGAACCGCTTCAACTTCCCGCTCCGATAGGAAGTGTCTCGGGGTCCGTTTCGCGGCTGCGCCTCGAAGCGGACCCCCATCGAGGCCCGGCCTTCGCAAAGCGCAACGGTGGTCGCCTTCCCTCGCGTGGGCCGTCTTCATCACCGATACACCTGGCGCCAGCAGCTTGATTCCGCGGCGCTCGGCCCAGCGGAGACCCGCGACGAGTTCTGAGAACAGACTGGGCCAACTCCCCGCCGCAGCGGGCGGAATTCCCGCGATCTACGAGGTCGAGGGTCGCCAGTTCCTCCTGATCGGCGCCACGCAGGGACCCGGTGGGGCTGCTCTCGAGCCTCCTGGGGCCGCACGGGCCTACGTGTCGTTCGCGTTCCCCGACAGCTGCCCAAGCGACCCGCCGGGGCTGGCGCACGGGCGCGCCGTGGCCCCGGGCGACGAGCTGGGCAGAACCCGCTAGGCTCATGGATCGAGGGGTCTCCGATCGGTTCTCTGGCGAGCTCGAGGGCTCGCCTCCGATTCCCGTCGAATCCACCCCTCAAGACCCGATCGACCGCAAGCGGATGAACCGTAAGGCGATCCGGGTTTCTCCAAGCGACGGGAACGCTTTCGGATCGTCCGAATGCAACACCGGAGCGATCCGTGGCCGTGCCACGAGCATGGGCTGCGAGGAATTCTCTATTGAGCAAGAAGATCTATGTCGGCAATCTCCCCTTTTCGGCCACGGAGGACGAGCTTCGCGAGCTGTTTGGGCGCCACGGCAGCATCGACTCCGTGAACGTCATCACCGATCGTGAGACGGGCCGCGCTCGAGGCTTCGCCTTCGTCGAGATGAGCGAGGAGAGCGCCGCCAGCGACGCGATTCGCGCACTCGACGGTAGCGACATGGGCGGTCGCCCCCTGCGCGTGAACGAAGCGCAGGATCGCCGCGGTGGCGGCGGTGGCGGTGGCGGCGGCTTCCGGCGCTAGTCCACGAATCGCGCGGAGACGCCCATGGCGTCTCCGCGCGATGCCCATCCGGCCCGCCTCCCTCTCCCGATGGGACCCCGATGACCTTCCGTATCTTCCTCGCCTTCGACGTCGAACACGACCAGGACCTGTGCGACGGCATTCGCGCCAATTCGGGGACCCAGGGGGTCTTCGAAGTCGCCGCGACATCCCGCGGTGGAGAGATCACGGAGCCGTGGAAGAAGAAGGCCCGCGAGCAGATTTCGGCCACGGACCAGTTCGTCGTGGCCTGCAGTGAACACACAGCGGCGTCTGATCACATCGCGGAGGAGTTCCGTTGTGCGATCGAGGAAGAGAAGCCGATCGTGTTGTTGTGGTCGCGGCGCGAGGCGATGTGCACGAAGCCGGCCGGCGCCAAGCCGACCGACGTCATGTACAGCTGGACCCCGGATATCCTGCGCGAACAGCTCGTCGCCAACCAGCGCAAGAGCGAGCAGCCCAAGGTGCCCGAACGGCTGAAGCATTCCGCAAGCAGTCCTCCTAGCCTGATGTCCCCCGAGGACTCGTCGTAACGCGAGGTTCTCGGACTTCGACCCCCCCTTTGGACTTCCTCTGCCTATGCCGTTCCCTCCGCCACGAGTCGCCGGTAGGGAAGCGGCTGGCCGCCTGCGACGCGGTGTAGGACGAAGCCGAAGAGCTGGGGATCCTCACTCAGCCGCGCCGCGAGAACGGAGCCCGCGGTGCCTCCTCCCACGACGACGATGTGTCGCCCTCGTCCATCCATCGCTAGCTCCTGCTGTCTGCCCCGGAACCGACCTCGCCCACGACCTTGGCGAGCGCCTGGATCGACGCGCCGGCAACCTCCCGCGGCATGTCGCGGGAGCCGGGAACGACGCGCACGAAGTCCAGACCGACCTCGCGGATCTCCTGGAAGCGGGCGATCGCCTCGTCGAGTGGGCCTGCGATTCCGAAGCGGTGAATGAACTCGGCGTCGAGCGCCTGCGCGTGTGCTCCAGCCGCAACCGCGTGGTTGGCCATGTCGTAGCTGCTGCGCAGGTGCCGCGCCGCTGCGCGCGAACCTTCGGGCAGCGATTCGATGTCCATCCCGTGGAAGCCCGAGAAGTGCGCGAACACGGAGAGGCCGCCGCGGATCGCCTCGCGTGCCACCTCGCGATCGGGATGGATGACGCAATTGACGAAGGCCCCGAAGCGGAGTTCAGCGGGATCCCGGCCCGCGGCCTCAGCAGCGCGACGAGCTCGTCCCATGCACTCGGCCAGCCGCTCGGTGTCGGCTCCAACCGCGAAGCAGATCCGGTCCGCGCGGCGCGCGGCAATCTCGGTGACCTTCGGTCCGGTTGCCGCGACCTCGATCGGGACAGGCGGCACCGGGGTGTCGTCCAACCACTCGATTCGACTCGGGTGACCATCGCGCTCGACCTGCTCTCCTTCGAGGTAGGCGCGCAAGCGCTGCAGGTAGAGATCGAAGTCATCCGGCGGCGCCGGGCGCCTGCCGATCTTGGCCATCGAAGAATCGCCGCGCCCGATCCCCAGCACGGCGCGACCGCCGCTCGCCACCTGGAGGCCAAGCGCCGCCGAAGCCGTCACGGCGGGATCGCGGCTCACTGGGTTCGTCACCCCCGTCCCGATCTCGATGCGCTCCGTCGCGGAAGCGGCGAGCATGAGCTGACTCCAGACCTCCGGCGTCAGGCATTGCGTGTCGGCGAATACCACGCTGCGGAAGCCGAGCCCCTCCGCCATACGCGCCATGTTGGCCGAGCCGGTCGGGCTCGGGAACATCAAGAGTCCCAGTTCCATCGTCTACCTCCCTCATGTACGTCGCGCATCGTCGACGTCCCTGGTTGCATCCCATCACTTTTGGCATAGTGTATGTCACTAACACACCCTCCCACACCGGATTCGCCCCCGGTAGGGTCCAGAGGAATCGCCCGATGGAAGGGGCTCATTCCATGCCGAGCGAGACCCAGGCGGGTCCGAGCCAGATCGCGCTCGTTCTCGCATTCCTGCTGACGAGCGCCCTCCCGGCCTGGGGCGCCGCGGATGCCCGGGGCGCGAGCGCCTACGACCAGGGCGATGCGCGCGTCGCCGCCGAGCTCGTCGTCGATGCCGCCGGCGTCCGGCCCGGCGAGACCGCGCGCGTCGGGGTGCTGTTCACCATGGACCCGGGCTGGCACATCTACTGGCGCCATCCCGGCGATTCGGGCGCCCCGACCGAGCTGGACTGGCTGAGCCCCGACGCCGAGATCGGCCCGACGCACTGGCCGGCGCCACGCGCCTATCGCGAGGCCGACATCCTGACGACCTACGGGTACGACGGCGACGTGCTCCTGGCGAGCGACGCCGTGGTCGCGCCGACGGCGCGGGACACCTGGCGGCTCGAGGTCGAGACCAGCTTCGTTGCCTGCAAAGTGCAGTGCATCCAAGGCCGCATCCGGCTGACACGGGACGTGCCCGTCGTGGCAGGCGCTGCACCGCCGCCCTCGTCGGTGCGCCACCGCTTCGCGCTCGCAGCCGCGCGGGTCCCGCAGCCGCCCGAGGCCCTCGGCATCCGGGCCGAGGCGCAGACCTCCCAGACGCCGGTGCGTCCGGGCGATGCCTTCCAGGTCGCGCTCGACGTCACGTCCTGCCAGGACGAGAGCGCGGGCTGCCAGCCCTGGAAGCTCTCGGCCGATCGCGTCGAAGCGGCCTTCGTTCCGGACCCGGCGAAGGGAGCCGCCTTCGCGCCGCTGGGCCTCGGGCCCGCGCCGGCCCCGGACGGCTCCGGGTTCTCGGTGGTGCTCTCGGGCCGCTTCGCGCAGGACGCCCAGGACGGCGTCGCTCGGCTCCGTGGCGTCCTCCCGCTCGCGCGGGAGGGACGAGTCGCCCATCTAGCCGTCGACCTCCCCCTCGCCTTCGCGCCGCCAGGGGCCGAGATCGCGGCCGCCAACGCCGACGACTTCGCCATCATCGACCCGTTGGCGTCGGCCGCGGGAGACGACGGCCACCCGACCGAAGCCACCGCTGCGACGGGCGGTGGACTCTCGGTCGGCTACGTCCTCCTCCTTGCGCTGCTCGGCGGGCTCATCCTGAACCTGATGCCGTGCGTGCTGCCCGTCCTCGCCCTCAAGGTCTTCGCCGTCGCTGAGCTCGCCCACGAGGGGCGCGGGCGCATCGTCCAGCACGGGCTCGCGTACCTGGGCGGCGTCCTGATCTCCATGCTGGCGCTCGCCGCCGGCGTCGTGGCGCTGCGCGCGGCGGGCACCTCGGTCGGCTGGGGCTTCCAGTTCCAGGAACCCGTCTTCGTCGCCGCCATCGGGACGCTGCTGGTCGTCTTCGCCATGAACCTCTTCGGCGTCTTCGAAGTGACCTGGCAAGCTGCCGCGCCCGGCATCGCGGCGCCCGCGGCGACGCCCGCGCGGCGGCGGAGCTTCTTCGAGGGCGCTCTCGCCGTCGCCGTCGCCACCCCGTGCACGGCTCCCTTCCTCGGAACGGCCGTCGGTTTCGCGTTCGCAAGCTCGACCCCCGTGATCTTCACGATCTTCGCCGCGATCGGGGTCGGCCTCGCCCTGCCCTTCGTCCTGGTCACCCTCGTCCCGGGTTGGGCCCGGTTCGTTCCCCGACCGGGCGCCTGGATGCTGCGCGTGCGGGCGGGCCTCGGCTTCGCATTGCTGGCCACCGTCGTCTGGCTCCTCTGGGTGATGGGGCGCGCCGTCGGCGTCGACGCGCAGGCGCTCCTGCTGGCCGCCCTCGTCGGGGTCGCGTTCCTGCTCTGGATCTTGGGGAGCCTGCAGGCCGCGGGACGCCCCCTCGCCGCGCGTGCGGTGGCCGTCGGTACTGCTGTCGTCGTGGCGAGCACACTGGTCGGGCTCCCGCTCGACCCGGCCCCCGCAACGCCGTCTCGGGTAATGGCCGAAACGGCGGGCGTCGACGCCTGGGACGTCTACGACCCGGCGGCCATCGGGCGGGAGCGTGCCGCCGGCCGCCCGGTCTTCGTCGACTTCACCGCCGATTGGTGCATCACCTGTCAGCTCAACGAGACGACGGTCCTGGCCAGCGACGCGGTCGAGGCCGAGCTCGCCGCGTGGAACTTTGCGAGGTTCAAGGCCGACTGGACGCGGAGCGACGAGGAGATCGGCCGGGCCCTGGCCGCCTGGGGGCGTGCGGGTGTCCCGATGTACCTCGTCTATCCGGCAGACCCGGAGGCGGAGGCCGTGCTCCTCCCCGAGCTCCTCACCGTCGATGCAACGGTCCGCGCGCTCCGCGCTGCCGGAGCGTCGAGGTCCAGCTAGAGTTCCCAGACCCTCGGAGGCTTCGCATGAAGACTGGAAGCAAGATCGCGCTCGGGGCCCTCGTCCTGGCGATTGGCTGTACCGTCCTGTGGTTCTCCCAAGCCCGCGCAGTCGACCTCCCGGTGAATCGGACCTTGTTCGTCGCGACGTGGGTGACGGCGGCGTTGCTGGGCGTCTTCTCCTTCTTCCGAGGCGTGAACTGGTACGGCGGTGTGGCGGCCCTCGGCGCGATCGTCATCGGGGGCTTCCTCCCCTTCACGGTGGCGATCAGCGCGCAGCAGGTCGCCTCGGACTCGATTCAGGTCGGCGACACCATGCCGCACTTCACGGGCCCGGACGACCGCGGCGAGATCTTCGACTCCGCGGACCTTCGCGGCCACCCCGTGCTGATCAAGTTCTTCCGCGCGCACTGGTGACCCTACTGTGTCGCCGAGTTGCGGCGATGGGAAGAGCTTCGGCCCGAGTTCGACAAGCGAAACGTGCAGGTGATCACCGTCAGCACCGACCACCCGGAGGAGATCCGCGAGGGTCGCGGTGCCCACGGCCTGCAGGCCGTGATGATCTCGGACCCGACGCTGGTCGTCACCGACGCCTTCGGGCTGCGGAACCTGCTGGCCCACTCGGCGCCACCGGGCGACGACGCGGAAGCGCTCCCGGTCCCGACCTCGCTCCTCATCGATGCCGAGGGCAAGGTCCTGTGGATGGACCAGTCGGAGAACTACCAGCGGCGCTCGGGGCCCGAGGTCGTGCTGGCCGCGCTGCGACAACACCTGGACTGAAGCCCCGCATAGGGATCCGGTCCGGCAGCCCCGCGGAATCGAAGGGCTGCTGGCGCGCCCGGCACGACTCGAACGTGCGACCTCCAGGTCCGCAACCTGGCGCTCTATCCAACTGAGCTACGGGCGCTCTCACGGCGGGGCCGCTGCAAGCGAGGGCGGACTCTAGCGAAATCCGCCGGGAATTCGGGAGGCCTGGGAGCCCATCCCCGGGTGGGCCCGATGGCGGAGAGGGTGGGATTCGAACCCACGGTAGGTCTCCCTACACACGCTTTCCAAGCGTGCGCCTTAAGCCGCTCGGACACCTCTCCGGGGAATCTC
>NYZB01000155.1 GCA_002687015.1 Deltaproteobacteria bacterium | reverse complement strand
TCCACGCAAGCACTCTCTCACAATCGGGCAACAAACCCCCAACGAAGCCCCCACGCCCCGCGCCGGACACTCGGCAGCTCGGGCCCGCCCACGAGCCCCGAGACGAAACCCCCAGCAACGCGAACCACCCCCCTCACCCACCTTCCGGATCCCCGCCCGAACGATCACGATGCACACCCCGAGCACCCCACCCACTCCCCGCCGGTCGCGCTGGAAGCCATCCGACGATTGAAGGCGTCTCCCGCGAGCGGCGACGGGGCGAGCACGAATCCGCCGGGGCGCGGCCGATCTCCGCTCGGCCGCGTAGACGGCTAGGTAGCGGGTCCGAGAGCGGCTTCGGCCGCGGCCCGGGCCCAGCGGTAGTCGGCCTTGCCGCTGGGCGCACGGACGATCTCGTCGACGAAGACGAAGACGCGGGGCAGCTTGTAGCGGGCGATGTGCGCCTCGCAGGTTGCGCGCAGGTCGTCCTCGCTCGGATGCGCGCCCTCGCGCAGCCGGACCACGGCGGTGACCTGCTGGCCGAAGCGCTCGTGCGGGGTGCCGGTGACGACGGCGTCGTAGACCCCGGGGTGGTGCTTGAGGGCATGCTCCACCTCTTCGGCGAAGATCTTCTCGCCCCCCGAGTTGATCGTGACCGAGTCCCGACCCAGGAGCTGCAGGCTGCCATCCTCGTGGGCGATCGCGCGATCGCCGGGCACCGAGTAGCGCACGCCCTCGACGACCGGAAAGGTGCGCGCCGTCTTCTCCTCATCCTTGTAGTAGCCGAGCGGGACGGGGCCGGTCCGTGCGAGCCAGCCCGTCTCCCCCGAGCCCGGCTCCACCTTGCCGCTCAGGTCTTCGTCGAGGACGGCGTTCCCCTCGGCCAGCTCGAAGTCACCGGTCGTGGCCTTGCGGCCCGGCTTCGAGATCTGCGTGGCCTGGTGCCCACTCTCGGAGGAACCCAGCACGTCGAGGATGCGCGCGGCGGGCAAGGCGGCCAGCAGCTCTTCCTTGACCGAGGCGCTCAGGATGGCGCCGCCGGACGTGACGGTCTGCAGGGTGGAGACGTCGTAGCTTCCTTCGCGCAGGCCGTCGAGGAGGGGGCGCGCGAAGGCGTCGCCCACGATCGTCATGGCCGTGACCTTCTCGCGCTCCACCGTGCTCCAGATGTCCACGGGGTCCAGCCTGGTCGGGTCGGACTGCACCACGACACATGCCCCGACGTGCCACATCGTGAAGGCCCCCCAGTGAGCGGCGCCGTGCATGAAGGGCGGCGTCGGCAGGGAACGCACCTGGCTCCCCTTCCGGGCCCGCTCGACCAGGGCCGCTTGACTCGCCTCGACCCGGGGCGGCATCAGCGCGGCCTGCAGGATCTCCTCCTGACGCCACAGCACGCCCTTGGGCATGCCGGTGGTTCCGCCGGTGTAGAGGATGTAGAGGTCGTCGGGTCTGAGGCCCTCCGGTGCGTCGGGCGACGCGTCGGCGAGGGCCCTCTCGTAGTCGATCGCTCCCTCCAGGGACTCGCCAGAGCCGTCTTCGACCTGGAGCCACAGCTTCACCTGGGGCAACCGGTGGCGCAGCTTCTCGAGCGTGGGCGCGAAGCCAGCATGGAAGACCACCGCCCTCGCGTCCGCGTTGTCAAAGAGATAGGCGAGCTCCTCTTCCACGTAGCGGTAGTTCACGTTGAAGGGCGCGCAGCGGGCCTTCATCGCCCCGAGCATGCCCTCCAGGTACTCGTTGCCGTTGTAGAGGTAGAGGGCGATGTGATCCTGGCCGGATTCCCAGTTGGCGAGCGTCTCCCGCTCGCGGTGGCAGCCGAGACCCGCCGCCCGCAGCACGCTGGCGAGGCGCCGCGTGCGATCGGTGACCTCTCGCCAGGCGAAGCGCCGGTCCCGGAAGACCAGACACTCGCGGTCGGGAATCGCGGCCGAGATCGCCTCGTGAACCGCCGCCAGATTCAGCACGCGCTGGCTCAGGCCGCGTCGTCGGCGAGGAGCTGCCCGATGCGCAGCAGCTGCTGCGTGCCACCCCCAACCGCCAGCTCCAGCTCCTTGGCGTGCAGGTAGGTCCGATGGAGCGGGTACTCCTTGTCCACGCCGACGCCGCCGTGGAGATGCATGGCTGCCGCGACCACGCGCTGGCCGGCCTCGGCCAGCCAGAACTTCGCCACCGCGACCTCGGCATCGGCCGGCAGACCCTCCGCAACCCGCCAGCAGGCCTGTTGGGTGGTCAGCCGGATGCCGTCGACGTCGATGAAGGCGTCGGCCATCCGGTGACCCACCGCCTGGAACATCGCGATGGGCTGGTCGAACTGCTTGCGGGTCTTGCTGTACTCGGCCGTCATCTCGAGGGCGGCCTCACAGACCCCGAGTCCGAAGGCCGCCTGGGCGGCGTTTGCGCGAAGCAGGATCCAATCGAGCACCTCGCGACCCCGGCTCGGGCCCGCCAGGATCGCGTCGGCCGGGACGACCGCATCGGCGAGCTCGAGGCGGGATTCCGGCCGCCCACTGGTCGTCGCGAGCGCCGTCGAGGTCACTCCGCTGGCCCCGGGATCGACCAGGGCCACCACGACCTCGCCCCGCTCCGTCCGCGCGGGCACGAGCACGGCCGCGGCGAGCTCGGCGGCCGGCACACAGATCTTGGTGCCCGTCAGCGCGTAGCCATCGCCCTGGGCAACGGCGAGGGTCACGGGCTCGCGCGGATCCGCCTGGGCCTCGATCAACGCGGCCGTGAGTACGGTTTCACCGCGGGCCACACCGGGCAGCCAGCGCTCGCGGAGGGCCTCGTCCCCGAACTGGCCGATCGGGAGCGCCGCCAGCACGAGCGTCTCGAGCAGGGGGACCGGCGCCGTGCGGCGGCCGGCCTGCTCGAGCAGGCCGCTCAGCTCGAGGAAGCCGAGCCCCGCCCCTCCGTGGGCCTCGCCGATCGCGGTGCCGAGGAGACCGGCTTCGGCGAGCTGGCTCCACAGCTCGGCGTCGAAACGGGGGCCCTCCTTGGCCTCGACCTCCCGCTGCCGCTCGTGGGTGGCGTGATCCGTCAGCACCTGGCTTGCCAGGTCGAGGATGGCCTGTTGCTCGTCGCTGTATGCAAAGTCCATGTCGGTTCTCGCTCGCTACATGCGGGGGACGCGAGGCAGGCCCAGACCGAACATGCCGATCAGGTCGCGCTGGATCTCGTTCGTCCCGCCGCCGAAGGTGAGGATCAGGAGAGCCCGGTAGTTGAGCTCGAGGCGCCCCGCGAGCACCGCCTCGGGCGAGCCCTTCTTCAGGTAGGCCTGGGGGCCGAGGATCTCCATGAGCAGCCGGAAGCTCTCCATGTAGCACTCGGTGCCGAAGACCTTCAGGCTCGAAGCATCGGCGACGTCCACCTTCCCGCGGGTTCCGTCCCAGGCCACCTTCCAGTTCTTGAGGCGGATGACCTGGAGGCCGGCGTATACGCGAGCGAGGTTGATCTGCACCCACTCCTGGTCGATCACGCGGCTGCCGTCGGGCCGCTTCGTCTGCTGGGCGAAGCGTCGGGTCTCCTCGAAGGCCTGCTCCAGGAGGCCCGAGGAGCACACAGTCACCCGCTCGTGGTTCAGCTGGCTGGTGATCAGCTTCCAGCCCTTGTTCTCCCCGCCCACCAGGTTGGCCGCGGGCACCCGCACGTCTTCGTAGAAGATGATGTTGATGTCGTGCTCGGAGAGCAGATCCATGGGCTGGATCGTGATCCCGGGCGTCTTCAGGTCGACGGCGATCATCGAGATGCCGCCGTGCTTCGGAGCCTCCTGATCGGTGCGTACGGCGAGCCAGCAGTAGTCCGCGTCGCTGGCGACGCTGGTCCAGATCTTCTGGCCGTTGATCACGTACTCGTCGCCATCCCGGTCGGCGCGGGTGGTCAGGGCGGCGAGGTCGGTGCCGGCATTCGGCTCGGAATAGCCGATGCAGAAGAGGAGCTCACCGGCCAGGATCCTCGGAAGGAAGAACTGCTTCAGCTCGTCACTGGCGTTCTTGTAGAGGGTGGGGCCGACGGTGTTGATGGTGAGCATCGGCACCGGCGCACCGCTGCGCATCGACTCGTCGAAGAAGATGAACTGCTCGATCTGGGAGCGACCCTGCCCCCCGTACTCGGTGGGCCAGCCGATGCCGAGCCAGCCATCCTTGCCCATCTGGCGGATCACCTGTCGGTGTACCGGGCCGCAGCCCTTCTCGAGGTGCAGCGCCTCGCGGATCTCCGGCGTCAACAGCTTCTCGTAGTACGCTCGCAGCTCGGAGCGAAGGGCCTCCTGCTCGGAGTCGTAGCCGATGTACATGCGCGTTCTCCTCGGAATCGCCGGTTGGGTACCCCCTGGGGTAGGCACTGTCAAACTGGCCTAACTTTCCGCGCCATGGAATACCGCGACATCGAATTGCAGATCGCCGAGGGGGTGGCAACCGTCACCCTCAACCGCCCGGAACAGCTCAACACCTTCACCGGGCGCATGGGCGAGGAGCTGGAGCATGCCTACCGGCGCTGCGACGAGGACGACCTGGTCCGCGCCGTCGTGCTGACTGGAGCTGGCCGCGCCTTCTGCGCCGGTGCCGACATGAGCGAGGCCGCTGCGACCTTCGAATCGCAGGAGGCGAACGCCGACTTCAGCGCCGCGGCCGTCGGCTTCCCCGCCTTCCGCATCCGCAAGCTCGTCATCGCCGCCGTGAACGGGCACGCGATCGGCGTAGGCCTGACCCTCGCCCTCCAGGCCGACCTGCGCCTCTTCGCGCGCGAAGGCAAGTACGGCGTGGTCCAGGTGCGACGCGGTGTCATGCCGGACGCCTACAGCCATTGGACCCTGCCCCGGCTCGTCGGGCTGGCCCGCGCCGCCGAGATCCTGCTCACCGGACACACCTTCCGCGGCGACGAGATCCTCCCGCTGGGAATTGCGAGCCGCGTCCTCCCCGCGAACGAGGTGCTGGCCGCCGCCCTCGAGCTGGCCCGCGACACGGCCGTGAACGCGGCCCCGCTCTCGGTCGCGATCAGCAAGCGATTGCTGTGGGAGAGCCTCGAGCTCGGCCCCGACGACGTCGAGCGCAAGGAGACCGCCCTTCACCACGTGCTGATGGGCGCTCCGGATGCGATCGAGGGACCCGTGGCCTTCATGCAGAAGCGCGCGCCCGAATGGAAGCAGCGCGTCTCCAGGGATTGGCCCGACTGGCCGGAGTAGCACTCCGACCCTGCCGATCGAGCAGGCGCCGCGGCGGCTCATGAGAGCCGCAGGAGGGCCTCCACGGCTTCGAGGGTCGCGTCCACGGGATGCAGCCCCTCCTCACGCCAGCTGCCGTCGGCCTGCTGCCCGGTGATCAGCCCCGTCACGAGCTCCGTCGCCTCGATCCGCGCGCCGGGCAGGGCCGTGGCACGCGCGCGCAGGAACACCCGCGCCACCGAGAGAGGCGAGAAGACGCCCAGGCGGAGGCCGCCCTCGAGCTCGCGGCCGCACCACTGGAGAATCTCATCGGCGTGCACCGAGGGCAGCTGGGTGAGCAGATGGGTGTAGGCCAGGATGGGCCCGTAGCTCGGGCCCTTGACCCGCTCGACCGTCCAGCGTTCGACCAGGAAGGCCTCTCCCCGGCGCAGGATGGAGCCACGCACGAAGGGCGTCTTGGCGAGCAGCCCCGCCGTCCGGCCGGTCTCCTCGATCCGAGCCTCTTCGTCCGCGGCGTCCCACCCGCCATCGTCCGTCTGGGCCCGACAGAGATAGGCACAGGCCCGCTCGGGAACGGGATGGTCGAGCAGACCCAGTGCGTCGAGGCACTCGAGCACGCGAAGGGTCGCGGAGCGACCGGGTTCGGCTTCCCCGCGTAGCGGTGCGAAGGCGCCCTCCCGCGTCTGGCCCGCTTCGAAGGCCGCCAGCAGCTCGGCGGCCGGTCGCTCCTGGAGCAGGGTGTCCAGGAAGAGCCGGTCGAGCCGCGAGCCCTCCTGGGCCGTGAAGCGGTGGGCGCGGCCGACGCTCGCCTCGACGCCACTCAGGTCTGCGTCTCGCAGCTCGGCCATGGGCCGGGATCCTAGCAATGGGGGAGCCCGGGCCCGGCCTGTCGCAGGCGCGGCGGGTTCGCCTAGAGTTCCGGGCCATGCCTCTCGAACACCCGGGGAAGACGCTCGTCCTGGAGGCCCGTGCCGACCCGTGCCGGGGGCTCACGCGCCCTCTCGCGGTCCTGGGCGTCTCCCGGGCCGTGCCCCGCGAACTCGCGTGAGCGAGCTCGGCCAGGCCTTCGTGACCGCCCTCCGCTTGATCGTCGAGCTCGATCCGGATCTGGCGGAGATCGTCCTGCTCTCGTTGCAGGTGAGCGGCAGCGCCCTGCTCCTGGCTGCGGCGATCGGGCTGCCCGTGGGTGCCGTGGTGGCGATCCTCCGCTTTCCCGGGCGGCGCGCCGTGATCGTCGCTCTGAACGCGGCAATGGGGCTGCCTCCCGTGGTCGTGGGCCTGCTCGTCTACCTCCTGCTCTCGCGTTCGGGGCCCCTCGGCCCGCTGGGATTGCTCTTCACTCCGACGGCCATGGTGATCGCCCAGACCCTGTTGATCGTCCCGATCATCGCGGCGCTCACCCGCCAGGCCGTCGAAGACCTCTCCGACGAGATCGACGAACAGCTGCGCTCGCTGGGCGCAAGCTTCGGCCAGCGCATCGCCACCCTGCTCTTCGAGGGTCGCTTCACCCTGGTCACGACGCTCCTGGCCGGCTACGGCCGCGCCCTGGGCGAGGTCGGCGCCGTCATCATCGTGGGCGGCAACATCGGCCACGTGACCCGGGTGATGACCACGGCCATCGCCCTCGAGACCAACCGCGGCGACCTGCCCCTGGCGCTGGGTCTCGGCATCCTGCTCGTGGGTCTGGCCCTGACCATCAACGGCCTCGCCCAGGGGGTGCAGGAGGTCGCGCGCCGTGCCGCCTGAGCGCCAGGCGAGCCCGCCGCTTCGGGTCGAGGCCGAGCGCCAGGCGATCTTGCCGCTTCGGCTCGAGGCCGTGACCCTGCGCATGGGGCGCACCACCCTGCTCGAAGACATCGACTTCCGGCTGACCGCAGGCCCGTGCACGGTGGTCCTGGGACCGAACGGCTCCGGCAAGACCCAGCTGCTCCGGATCTGCGACGGTCTGGTCGCACCGACCTCGGGCCGGGTGGTGTGGGAGGGGCCCGCCGCGGCGCGAGCTGCGGAGGCCCGGGCCCTGGTCTTCCAGCGCCCGGTCCTGTTGCGCCGATCCGCGGCCGCCAACATCGACTATGCGCTGCGTCTGCGGGGCCTCCCTTCGCAGGAACGCGCGCGACGCATCGAACGCGTTCTCACCGACACACGCCTCGCCGATCTGGCCGACCGGCCGGCCCGCCGGCTCTCGATCGGCGAGCAGCAGCGCCTGGCCCTGGCCAGGGCCTGGGCCCTCGAGCCGGCCGTGCTCTTCCTCGACGAGCCCGCGTCGGCCCTGGACCCGGGCTCCACGGGCGCCCTCGAGTCCGCCATCCGCACGATCCGCGGCGAGGGCACGAAGATCGTGATGACCACCCACGACCTGGCCCAGGCCCAACGCATGGCCGACGAGGTCCTGTTCCTCGACGATGGCCGGCTGCTCGAGCAGACCGCTGCGGCCGACTTCTTCGCCGAGCCCGAGACGGCGCCCGCTCGCAAGTTCCTGCGTGGAGAGATCCTGTGACCCTCCGAGGCGGCGCCCTCGTGTTGACCCTGTGCCTGCTCTGGTCCGCCGCAGGGGGCAGCGCCGACCGGCCCTTCCTCACGCTTGCCTCGACCACGTCGACCCGGGACTCGGGGCTCATCCGCTACCTGGTGCCCCGCTTTCGCTCTCTGTCGGGTGCCGACGTCCGGGTCGTGGCCGTCGGCACGGGGCGGGCCCTCGAGCTGGGCCGACGCGGCGACGTCGACGTGGTCCTCGTGCATGCCCGCCAGGCCGAGGACCGGTTCATGGCCGACGGGCACGGACTGCTGCGCCGTGACGTGATGTACAACGACTTCGTCATCGTGGGCCCCAGGTCGGACCCGGCCGGTGTGGCCGGAACGGGCGCGGCCCTCGCCGCCTTCGCCCGGATTGCGGAGCACGAGGCGACCTTCCTCTCCCGTGGCGACGACAGCGGAACCCACCAGGCCGAGCGGCGCCTGTGGGCGATGTCCGGCGTCGAGCCGAGTGCGAGCTCGGACCGCTGGTATCGCGAGACGGGCAACGGCATGGGCGCGACCCTCAACACCGCCAGCCAGCTGGGGAGCTACTCGCTCTCGGACCGGGGCACCTGGATCGCGTTTCGCAACCGCGGCGACCTGCGGATCCTCTTCGAGGGTGACCCGCCTCTCCACAACCCCTACGGGGTCATGATCGTGAACCCCGAACGCCACCCGCACGTGAAGGTCGATCTGGCGCGTCGCTTCGTCGAGTGGCTGGTCTCCGACGAGGGGCAGAGGGCGATCGCCGACTTCCGTCTGGAAGGGCAGCAGCTCTTCTACCCGTCGGCCGGCCGCTAGAGGGGATCCCCAGGCGGGGAGCCCGGCGGCCTAGGAGTCGCCGTCAGCCAACTTGAAGCGCTCCACCTCGGCGCGGAGCGCCTCGGCCTCGCGGGCCAGGGCCGCCACACCGAGGGCAACCTGCGACGCGGCCTTCTGGTTCTCGTGGGCGCGGGTGTTGACCTCTTGCACCTGCTCGAGGGCGTTGCGAGAGGCCACGCGCTGGCTCCCCAGGCCTTCGTCGATGCGGCGGGTGGCTTCCTCCACCGCGTCGACGCCGGAGCGCAGCGTCACCGACCCGTGGGCCTGCTCCTCGGCCGATCGATGGACGAGCTGCGCCACGTCGCGGATCGAGGTGGAGGCGGCCGTCACCTCGCGCTGGCTCTGCACCTGGGCGGCTGCGGCCTCGGCGATTCCACTCACGTCCCGGGAAACGCCCTCCATGAGACTGCGCATGGCCAGGGTGGCGGTGCCCTGCCCGCGGATCGCGCGGAGGATCTCCTGGACGCGCTCGCCACTCTGGCGGGCCGACTGGGCGATCTCCTCGAGCGCGCCGGCAGCTCCCGCCGAGAGCTCGATGCCCCCGTCGACGGCTTCGCGACTCTCGTCCATGGTGGCCCGGGCATGGGCGGTCCCGGTCTCGACCGTGCGGATGATCTCGGAGATTTCCCGCGTCCGACTCGTGACCCGCTCGGCCAGCCCGCGCACCTCGTCGGCGACGATGGAGAAGCCCTTGCCCTGGTCGCCCGCCTGGGCGGCGATGATCGCGGCGTTGAGGGAGAGCAGGTGACTCTCGGCGGCGACGTCCTCGATCAGCTGGACCACGGCGCTGATCTCGGTGACGTGCCGGCCCAGCTCGTCGAGAGCCCGGGCACTGCCCGTGACGGCGTCTTGGACCCTGCGCATGCCGGCGTCGCTGCGTACCACGTGATCGCGCCCCCGCTCGGAGGCCTCGACCACGGAGCCGGCCAGCCGCCCGGTCTCGGCGGCCTCGCGGTCGATCTGCTCGGCGGCCACGGCCAGCTCGTGGGTGGCCTGGTGAGCCTCGCCTGCCGAGTCGGAGAGCGCACCCACACTGGCCGTGATGCTCTCGGAGCTCTCGGCGATCTGACCGAGAGCGGGAACGGCTTGATCGATCTGGGCGAAGAGGGTGTCGGCCATTTCACGCAGCTCTTCGCTGCTCGCTCCCAGCTCCACGATGGCGCTGGAAGACTCCTCGACCGACACCTGGAGCTGCTCCGAGCGCTCGGTCATCCCCTTCGCATCGCGGTCGATGGCCTCGAGGGCCGCGCTGGACTCGAGCACCCCGGCCGTCTGTCGCTCGGAGGCCTGGGTCACTTGCAGGCCCGCCTCCTCCAGATCGCCGGTCGCCGCGTCGATGCGCTCGGCCGTCTGGGCCATTCGTGCCACGGCGTCACCGACGCTCCCCGCCACCCGATCACAGGCCCTTGCGAGGCTGCCGAGCTCGTCGTCGGATTCCACCTGCACCGGAAGGCTCAGGTCGCGCGAAGCCAACCTCTCCAGGCCGTCGCAGAGGACCCGTGCCGTGTCCGTGATGTCGCGCGCCAGCACCCGGGCGAGCCCCACCGAAAAGGCGCCGGCGATCGCCGTCACGGCGAAGACCCGGACGGTGAGACCGGGCACGTCGCCGGCCAGGGCCTGCACCAGGAAGGCGGAGAGCAGGAGCGGCACCACGCCGATGGCCAGGAAGGAGGCCAGCAGCTTGGTGCCCAGGGAGATCGAGCGCACCTCGGATTCGCGCAGCTCTACGGGCAAGAGACGGGCCGCCTCTCGCCGGGGCTCGGCGAGCAGCCACCGGGCGACTCCGTAGGTGAAGAGCCCGGAGACCAGACAGGCGGCCATGCAGGCAACCAGGGTTGCGGCGACCTCGAAGGGGCCGAACTCCGGAGTGAGCGCAAAGGAGATCGCGGCGATGATCAGCCCGCCCAGGAGCCACACCACGCCACCCGTGATCACCGCATCCTGGGGAAAGTGCATCAGGGCACCGAAGCGACGCCGGTTCTCCCTCGGGTCATCGCAGGGGCCCTGGTCGAGCCACGCGAGGAGCGGTCAGGCCTGGCGCCGCTGGAAGACCATGCCGACGGCGAAGAAGGGACCGACGAGGATGGCCACGCTCCCGACGAAGACCTTCCAGCCGCCCGGCGACAGCGCGAGGACCTCGCCCAGATAGGAGGCGATCAGGAGCGCCATCGGAATGGCGATCACGGCGCTGATCGCCGATTGGCGGCGCCAGTAGGACTGGGACGCGGACATCGCCGAGCCCATCGGCCGTTTCACCGATCCGATGGAGCCCTACCTATCCACGAGAGGGGAAACCCCCGCACCCCACGGCGCATGGCGCCGTGGCTTCCTTCCCGGTCAGTCCAGGAGCGTCGGATCGCGGCACAGGTCCTTGGTGAGGTTCTTGTGGTGCGCCTCGAGGGTGCCGCCGCCGATCTCCAGCAGCTTGGCATCGCGCCAGAGGCGCTCGACCACGTACTCACCCATGTACCCGTAACCGCCCAGGACCTGGATGGCGGCGTCCGCTGCGGCCTTGCCCACCTGGGCGGCCACGAGCTTGGCGGCGTCGGCCTGCACCCGTTGACCGGTCTTGCCGAGGTCGATCTGTCGTGCGGTGTCGTAGACGAAGGACCGGGTCGACCGCCACGCGGCGTAGCTCTCGGCGATGTGGCGCTGGATCTGGCCGTGCTCCCGGATCGGCACTCCGAAGCTCTGGCGCTCGTTCGCATAGCGCACCATCACCTGCAACGAGCGCTGGGCGATGCCCAGGGACATGGCCGCGAGTGCCAGCCGCTCCACCTCGAGATTGCGCATCATCTGGAGGGTGCCCTCGCCCTCCTCGCCGAGACGCTGGGCCGCGGGCACCCGCACATCGTCGAAGACCAGCTCGGCCGTGAAGGAGGCGCGCATGCCGAGCTTGTCGCCCCACTTCTGGCCGAGCCGGAAGCCGGGGCTGCCCTTCTCGACCAGGAAGCTCGAGATCTCGCCGGGACCGCTGCTCGCGTAGACGATGAAGCAGTCGCCCAGGGTCTCATCGTCGACGGCGCCGTTGGTGATGAAGGTCTTGGTCCCGGTCAGGACGTAGTCCCCGCCCTCGCGCACGGCCCGGGTGCGCAGCGAGAGCACGTCGGTGCCGACCTCGGGCTCGGTCATGCACAGGCCCCCGATCCACTCTCCGCTCGCGGCCTTGGGCAGCACCTGCTTGCGCTGCAGCTCGTTGCCATTCACGTTGACGTTCTGCGCGAACAGGATGGAGTGCGCCATGGCGGAGAGCGCAAAACCGGGGTCCGAGGTCGAGAGCGCTTCGTAGACCTGCACGGCCGCCACGGCGTCCATGCCGGCGCCGCCGAGCTCTTCGGGCAAGGTGATGCCCAGAAGGCCGAGCTCGCCGGCCTTGCGGTAGAGCTCGCGGTTGAAGGTCTCGCTGCGGTCGTGCTCGGCTGCCTGGGGCTCGACTTCGCGCTTCACGAACTCGCGCAGGGTGTCGGCCAGGAGCACGTGCTCGGGGGTGGGAGCGAGCAGGTCGAACCCGCGCCAGGCGGCATCGGTCATGGCGGTCCTTCCAGGCCTTCGGGGAGAGGAATCGGACGGAGGGGCTGGGGGTTGCGCCACACGGCTCCCGCACCCCGTCGGTAAGTGTATCCTCCGACGGCGCTCCAATACAGAAGCGAGGAGGGGAACCCGTGAAGCACCTGACGAGGATCGGAATTCGGATCGGACTGCTGGCCAGCCTCACGGTGCTGCTCTCGGCCTGCGTCGTCATCGAGGACGGCGAGGTGGGCGTCTCCAAGAGCTTCGGCTCCATCGGTGACGAGCCCGTGTCCCGGGGCGTGAGCTTCGTCATCCCGGTGGCCCGGCAGATCGAGACCTGGAACGTGAAGCTCCAGGAACGCAAGGAGACCGCCACCGTGCCCTCCTCCGAGGGCATGATCGTGAAGCTCGAGACCTCCCTGCTCTTCCAGATCGAGCCCGCTTCCGCCCCCACGGTGCGCAAGACCATCGGCCAGGACTACGTCGATCGTCTGGTCGTGCCCTACTTCCGGAGCGCCCTGCGCGACGTGGTATCGGGCTATCCCGTGCGCAACATCTACTCCGAAGAGGGCCGCAAGGAGATCTCGACGCGCATGCAGGAGTTCCTGCGCGAGTCACTGGAGCCGCGCGGCATCCGGGTCGTCGACGTGCTGCTGCGCGACGTCCAGCTGCCCCAGCGCTTCCGGGACAGCATCGAGGCGAAGCTCACCGCCGAGCAGCGGGTGCAGCAGAAGCAGTTCGAGCTCGAGCAGGCCAAGAAGGAGGCCGAGATCGAGGTCGCTCGTGCGCGGGGCGCCGCGGAAGCCCAACAGATCATCAACTCGACCCTCAGCGCCTCCTACCTGAACTACCTGTGGATCCGGACCCTGAACGACAACCCCAACGTCATCTACGTGGCCACGGAGGCCAACATGCCGCTCTTCAAGGGCGTGCGCGGGGCCCAGTAGGGTCGGGGCCGATCAGGCCACCTGGGCCGCCAGGCCCTGCTCGACGAAGGCGGCGATCACGGCCCGCGTGTCCGGAGGGATCGCCTCAAAGACCAGGCCGGTCTCGGGCGGCAGCTCGTAGGTGCTGGCCGCTCGGGTCTCGACGCGAACGGCACCGGGGAGGCCGAAGCGGAGCTCCAGCTCTGCGCCGAGCTGCAACGGCTCGCTCGAATGCACCAGGCAGCCGGTTTCGGAGAGCGAGCGCACCGAGGCGCCCCATTCGCGCCCCTCGCGGCGCACCGTGGCCGGCAGGTCGGTGGCCAGTCGGGGAGACGAGCGCGGGTGCTGCTCCAGCTGCTGCTGCAGTAGCCGGTAGAGCTCGTGGAGACCGGCCGGCCTGTGGACCGCACCGATCACCCGGGGATCGTCGGTCTGGACCCCCCTGCGGCCGGTGAGCAACAGGATGGGCCGATCGGAGGGGCTGCCCTCCAGCTCCGCCAGGCGTTGCTCCTCCACGATCCACAGCACTGGCTCCTGGCTGGAGTGAACGGGGGACACGGCGTGCTCCTCCGGCGTCAGCAGGGCATAGCCCAGGCCGGCCAGGATGTTGCGCGTCGGCCCCACAAAGGACTCGGGCCGCGCATGGCACACCACCAGCTGCAGCGGCAACTCCCCGTACGGCTTGGCCATGGCCGATCTATCGGCCCCGGGCGCCAGTCAGTTGAGGGTGACCCCCGCAGGGGCTTCCCACTCGTTAGACTGGTGGACGTGGGGGAAGATCGCAGGCTCGCGTCCTGGCTGGTCAACCAGCGAAGCGCCATCGACCGCGCGCTCGCCGAGCGCCTGGGGCCGCGCCTGCCGGCGGCATCCAGTCACGAGGCCGAGGCGTTGCGCCGGCTGCGCTCCTTCGCGGTGCTCGCCCTGGCCCGGGGCATCACGAGCCCTCCCTCCCTGGAGGGCCTGCGCCTGCGCGAGCGCCGCATCGCGCCCCTTCTGGACGCGTGGCTCGCCAGCGCGGGCGACGCGGCCGGCCCCGACGAGGACACCGTCCGGGCGAGCCTGACGCCGCTCGTCGATCAGTTCCGGGAGGCGCTGCGCTCGACGGCCTCGGCGGTGCGCGCGAGCGGAGCTCCGCGCCCGGGCAAGCGCCGCGCCGTATCGGCGGCCATCGACCGGGTGAGTGATGTGTTCCTGGCGATCGACCCGGACTCGGGCACCATCGCCGACGCCAACCCCGCCGCCGGCGCCCTTCTGGGAACCACCCGCGATGCCCTCGTGGGTGGAGCGGCCATGGACTACGTCCCCGAGGCCCGGCGGGACCGATGGTGGACCGAGCTCGACGCGATCGCCGAGAGCGGAGAGGTACGCCGCTTCCGGTCGCGCCTGCGCGATGCCCAGGGCCACGAGGTCGTGGTGGACGCGAGCTTGACGCGCTTCGCGACGCGCGCGCGCACGCTGGCGCTGCTGGTGGCGCGACCGGGGGCCGGGGCACCCTGAGGCCCGGGGGCACCCTGGGCTCCCGACTCAGCTCAGATGCGCCCGAAGGAAGGGGACCAGCTTCGTCCAGGCATCCTCGGCGGCTTCGGGCCGGTAGGCGTCGGGACGTGTGTCGTTCAGGAAGGCATGGCCCGCTCCCGGGTAGACGTGGACCTCGGCCGGATGAGGAGACGCGGCGAGTGCCGCCTCCAGGTCTCGGGCGTCCTGCACCGGAATGATCGCGTCCTCGGCGCCGTAGACGCCGATCACCGGACAGGTGAGCTCGGAGATGGCGTCGAGGGCAGACCGCGGCTTCTTTGCGGGATCGAGACCCGCTTCATTGCGGACCATCCCGTAGAAGGCCGCGGCCGCCGACAGGCCCGTACAGCCACAGGCCGCGTGGAGGGCGTACATGCCACCCATGCAGAAGCCCAGAACACCCACCTTTCGCCCGGCCACGGCGGGGTGGGCCGCCAGCGCGTCGACGCCCTCCTGGACGGTCTCGATCACCAGCGGATCCGAGAGCTGGCGGATGAACTCCATGGCACCCGCCGGGTCGGAGAACTCGCCCCGACCGGTTCTGCGATAGGGGTCGACCTGGAGGACGGCGAAGCCAGCCTCGGCCAGGCGCCCGCCCAGCCGGTCGTAGAGATCCGAGACCCCCCAGACGTCCGGGATCAGGACGACGCCCGGGCTCGGCCCGGCCTCGGGAAGGGCCAGGTGACCGTAGGCGTGCTCTTCGGTGGCCACGGCCTCCGGCCTCAGTACTCGCGAACCGCGTCCACCAGCGCCAGCACGGTGCCCTTGGCATCGCCGAAGACCATCATGGTGTTCTCGTTGAAGAAGAGGGGGTTCTGGATCCCGGCAAAGCCCGGGTTCATGGAGCGCTTGATCACGAACACGTGCTGGGCGCGGTCCACGTCCAGGATCGGCATGCCGTAGATCGGGCTGCTCTCGTCGCTGCGTGCGGAGGGGTTGACGACGTCGTTGGCACCGAGCACCAGCGCGACGTCGGTCTCCGGGAACTCCGGGTTGATGTGGTCCATCTCGATGAGCTTGTCGTAGGAGACGTCCGCCTCGGCCAGGAGCACGTTCATGTGCCCCGGCATGCGACCCGCCACCGGGTGGATCGCGAAGCGTGTCGTGATGCCCTTCTCCTCGAGGAGATCCGCCAGCTCCCGGACGGCGTGCTGGGCCTGCGCCACCGCCATGCCGTAGCCGGGCACGATGATGCAGGAACGCGCGTTCGAGAAGATCACGGCCGCATCGTCGGGCGTGTAGCCCTTGACGGCGCCCTGGTCCTGGCCGCCACCGCCAGCGCCACCTTCGGGGGCGGCGCCGAACGCGCCGAAGAGCACGTTGCCGATCGAGCGGTTCATCGCGTCACACATGATCTTGGTCAGGATGATGCCCGAGGCGCCGACCAGCGAGCCGCTGATGACGAGACCGCTGTTGTTCAGCACGAAGCCCGTCGCGCATGCGGCGAGGCCCGAGTAGGAGTTCAAGAGCGAGATCACGACGGGCATGTCGGCGCCGCCGATCGGGATCACGAGGAGGATGCCGAGGAGCAGCGCCGCTCCGGCCAGGGCCCAGAAGGGGTCCAGCTCGAGCGGGCTGGTCGCGACCATCACACCGAGGGCGAGGATGCCCACGGCGATCAATGCGTTGACGACCTGCTGGCCGGGATAGGTGATCGGCTGGCCGGGCATCTTCTCGGCCAGCTTCAGGAAGGCGATCAGGCTGCCGGTGAGGGTCACGCCGCCGATCAGGGTGGAGAGGACGATCGCCGTCGGCACGACGCCAACGGGGGCCTCGCCCCGTCCCGCATAGGCGAGCAGCTCGGCTCCGGCCACGAGGGCCGAGGCCAGACCGCCCGAGCCGTTGAGCAGCGCCACCATCTCGGGCATCGAGGTCATCTTGACCCGCAGGGCCGCGACCGCGCCGATCGCGCCCCCCACGGCGACACCGCCGACGATCCACTCCCAGCCCAGCACGCCCTGCTTGAGCAGGGTCGCCACGATCGCCACGAGCATGCCGAAGGCCGCGATCATGTTGCCGCGTGCAGCGGTCTTGGCGCTGGAGAGCATCTTCAGGCCGACGATGAAGAGCACCGCCGAACCCAGATAGGAGATCTGGATGATGGTGTCGTTCACGAGTCGTCTCGCTTGGGCTGGAACATCGCCAGCATGCGGTTCGTCACCAGGAATCCGCCCACCACGTTGATGGTGGCGAACACGACGGCGGCAAAGCCGAAGCCGGTCGAGACGATCGGGTTGTCGGAGGTCACCGCGATGATGGCACCCACGATGGTGATGCCGGAGATCGCGTTGGAGCCGGACATGAGGGGCGTGTGCAGGAGCGGCGGAACCTTCGAGATCACCTCGATACCGACGAACAACGACAGCACGAGGATGGTCAGGGCAACCGCGGGATCGGACAGCATCAGCCGTTTCCTCCGAGCTTCTCGAGCACGACGGGGTGCACCACCTCGCCGGCGCGCGCCACCAGCGAGCCGGTCACGATCTCGTCCTCGAGGTCGATCTTCAGCTCGCCTTCCTCGACCAGGTTCTGGAGGAAGGTGACGACGTTCTTGCTGAACATCTGGCTGGCGTTGCGGGGCAGGTCGCCGGCCAGGTTGAGGGGCCCGAGCACCTGGACGCCGTCGATGTCGGCATCCTGTCCGGGCTGGGTGAGAGCGCAGTTTCCCCCGTTCGGGGCGGCCAGGTCGACCACCACCGAGCCCGGCTTCATGCCCCGGGTCCCGGCCTCGTCGAGCAGGAGCGGCGCCTCACGGCCCGGCACCAGTGCGGTGAGGATGACGATGTCGCTGGCCGCGGCACGCTCGCCCATCAAGGCACGCTGCCGCTCATAGAACTCCTCGGTCTGCTCCCGGGCGTAGCCGCCAGCGTCCTCGGCATCGCCCGCGTCGAGCTCGAGCTGGACGAAGCTCGCTCCGAGGCTCTCCACCTGCTCGGCTGCCGCGGCCCGCGTGTCGTAGGCCTCGACGACGGCGCCCAGGCGCTTGGCCGTGGCGATCGCCTGGAGACCCGCCACGCCCGCGCCGATCACGAAGACCCGGGCCGGCGAGATCGTTCCGGCCGCCGTGACCAGCATCGGGAACATCTTGGGCAGCCGATCGGCCGCGAGCAGCACGGCCCGGTAGCCGGCGACCGTGGCCTGGCTCGACAACACGTCCATGGACTGGGCCCGGGTGATGCGCGGCACCATCTCGAGGGAGAAGGCGGTGGCGCCCGACCCGGCCAGGGCCCTGATCTCCTCGGGCGCGTCGAGTGGCCGGAGCAGCGAGACCCAGACCTGGTCGGTGGCCAACGCCTCGCGCTCTTCCGGGGTCGGCCCATTCACCTTGAGGACGACCTGCGCCGCCTCGAGCAGCGAGCGGGTATCGGGGGCCAGCTTGGCCCCCTCTTTCTCGTACTCGGCGTCGGTGAAGCCCGAAGCCAGGCCCGCACCGGTCTGGACGCGAACCTCAAGGTCTTTCTGGATCAAAGCGCGGGCGCCTTCGGGTGCAAGGGCCACCCGACGCTCCCCCGCGCTCTCCTTGGGTACGGCGACGATCACTTCCGGGCTCCGGAATGGTGGGGTAGGGGACAAAAGGACGTGAAGGGCCGGCAGGATAGGAGACTCCGTGCCAGACCGCCGCCGGTCTCCCGCGTGGCGAGACCGGTCCGGCACGAGTAGAGTCCGCGGCTTTCGCGGACGCCCCGTGGGGGCATTGCGGGTCGGGAGGATGGGTCGTGGCCGAGGAAACCGGGCTGTTCATCGAGGACCTGAAGCCGGGGCTCGACGTCCCGGGCGGGCGGGTCGGGCAGGGTCTGGAGGTGACCCCCGAGGCCTTCGAGGCGCGCTTCGGTCGACTCTTCTGGCGAGCCGACGGCACCCTCGACCCGATCTACTTCAAGCTCGCGGCCTTCTGCAAGACGACGGCGGTGTCCGAGAACTCGCCCGCGAACCTCGGCGCCAAGAACGTGCTCTTCGGCAAGGCCCCGACCACCCTCGACGACGAAGCCACGACCCGTGTCCTCGGTCGCAAGTTCCGCGAGGTGGGCGCGACGACCGGGGTCTGCCAGGTGCGCAGCACGATCGGCGAGACGCTCACCTGGACCCGCGAGTGCATCGTCAACGGCCGTGAGGGCTTCCAACTCGCCGACGACGGCACGCCGCTCGACGACCGCGAGAAGATCGAGGTGGACTTCGATCTCGCCGCCACAGAGCTGCCTCCCACCGGTGCCACGGCCACACGCACGCCGGGCGCGCTCGTGGCCGGGGACTTTCGTCCGGGCGAGCTGATCCCCACCGGGCGCATCTCCGTGCTTCGCCCGGACGAGATCTTCTGGATCACCCGCGGGCTCGGCAACCTGGCGAAGACCCACTACACCCGCGACTCCAGCTACATCGTGTGGGGCCTCCTGACCCTGCTCTACGGCGTCTACAACTACGCCCAGCAGCTCCAATGCGCCGCGCTGCTCGGTCTCGACGTGGCTCGCCACCTCGCGCCGGTCTACCTCACCGAGCAGGTGCGCGAGGAGGAGCACGCCGGGGCCAGCGCACCGGTGCCGCCGGAGTTCCTGTCCTCGACCCTCACGACCCGCGCCGTCACAGAGTTCCCGGGCCGCGACGACCTGCGGCTCGTGACGGCGACCCTCGACGTCTACAACAACGTCAACTCGATCGGCCGCTCCGAGTACGAGCGCCAGAAGGCCAAGAAGGCGCTGGGCGGCATCGGGGAGGACGGGCGCCTGCACATCGGCGAGTACGTCCTGCAGATGGCGGTGTTCACGGAGGAGGCGACGAGCGCCTCCTGAGCCGCGTTAGCGCTCGGCGAGGAGCCCCCGGACCACTCCGTAGGTATCGAGGGTAGACACCTCGCGCAGGTCGAGGTCGGCGGGACCCGCCGCGCCCCACAGAATCCAGGGGATCTCGCGGTTCTCGGGGAGGTCCTCGTGGTGCCCCGTGCCCGAGCCGCCGTGATCCGCCGTGACCAGGATCGCGAGCGGCCTCGTACCCTCCCGGATCGCCGCGACGAAGTCGCGCAGGCGCGAGTCGATCTCCTGGATGGCGCGGGCCTGGGCGTCGCTTCCCCAGCCCTCGCCGTGGCCTTGCAGGTCGACCTCGGCCAGGTGGACGAAGAGGAAGTCGGGGTCCCGCTCCTGGGCCCAGGCCTGGGCGTGGCGCAGGACCTCCGCCGAGCCGGCCCCGAACTGGTAGCGCTCGACGCCCGCCTCGTGCTCGGCGAAGTGCACGAACTTGCGCTTGCCCGCAAAGAGCCCGCAGCGCAGGCCCTGCTCGGCGCAGGCCGTGAAGAGGGTCGGAAAGCGCAGCTCCCGCCAGGGCTCGTGCCGGTTGAAGAAGACGCCGTGGCGCTCGGGCGCGAGGCCCGAGAGCATGCTGGCATGGGAGGTCATCGTGATCGGCGGCGCCACGGTCAGGGCCCTCGTGGCGCGCACGCCCTCCCTGGCGAGGCGGTCGAGAAAGGGCGTGTCCACCTCCGAGAGCACGCGGGGTGCCAGGCCATCGATCGAGACGAGCAGCACGCGCCGTGCCGGCCGGCCCTGCGCGGGATCGGGCCGCGGGTCGCGCCGGATCGAGAGCGCAGCGCTGCCCTCGAAGAGCGGCGCGAAGCGCAGCGGCAGGTAGAGCGCGAAGGCGAGCGCGGCCAGCACCAGCCCCCTGACGACCGTGCGCGCCCTCAGCCGACGAGGTCCTTCACCGTTTCGGGCATGTCGTCCGCCACGCGCACGATCGGGATGCCCGTCTGCGTGTTCAGATGCATCTCCTGGTGGGCGCGGGGCAGGTCCGCCCACCCGTAGATCTCCCTGTGGATGGTCGGCTTGAACACGCTGCCGTAGAGCTCGGTGGCGGCGGCGCAGCCTTCCGGCGTCTCGTAGTGCGTGTGGTCGATGGTCACCTGCTTGACCGACATGAGAGTCGAGTTGTAGTCGACCTTCTGGGAGAGCTGCCAGCCGGCGCTCACGTTCACGGCCTGACGGGCCGTGCAGGCGAGGCCTGCGGCAAAGACGGGGCCGCGCATCATGTCGCAGACGGCGTGCATCATCTCGCCATCGGTGCGCCCGCGGCACTCCTTGGTGAAGGCCCGCACGTCGTCTCGGCTCGCAAAGCGGTTGAAGGCCTTCTGGTCGATGCCCTCGATGCCCTGCTTCTCGAGCGCCGCACGGCGCTCCGGGCTGCCGGAGCAGAAGAAGGCCCGGTGGCCCTCGGACTTCGCCAGCATGAGGAAGAGCTCGGAGACGCCGCCGCCGAAGCCCAGCACGTTGATCCGCGCCCGGCGCTCGTAGGGCACCTTGATGCGGTAGATCCCGATCGCCCGACGCCAGAGGTGGTAGGCGGTCGGCGCCCGCAGGGGCAGCGCGGCGATCTCCCAGAGGTTGAGGCCGCAGTCGAGCGGAGCCTTGATGATCTGCCAGTCGCCGACCACCGCCTCCTTGGCGTACCAGCCGATCGAGTCCTCCGCGTCGTAGGCCCAGATGCGCGTGGGGAAGCCGTACTCGTCGGGCCCGCCGTTGCAATGGGTGATCACGACGTCGCCCACCGCGAAGCGTGTGACGTTGGCGCCGACCTCGATCACCTCTCCCGTGGCGCTGTTGCCGGGGTACATCTTGCCGCCGCGGGTGTCGGCGATGTTGATCGTATCGGCCGTCGTCGCGTGGTCGATGTTGTGCTCGGCGGAGACCGCCAGGATCCGGAGCCGCACGTCGCCCGGGCCCAGGGGGCGCAACTCCAGCTCGTCGAGCTGCAGCACCTTCGACACGTCGATGTCGGCGGGGTTCGTGCCGCTGCGCTCCTGCTCCGCGGCAATCGCGTCGGTGGTGATCGAGTAGGCGGGGACGGTGGGCATGGGTCGGCTCTCCTGGGCGGTCATGGCAAAGAGGGCGCAGGGTAACATCGGCCCGCGCGGCCGTCCGCGAGGGGCGCCCGGAGTGAGGGCAGCCACTTGAAGCCCCTAGGGCCGATGGTACGCTGCCCCGCCTTCCCCCGGGGTCGCTCCTTCGCAGACCGGCTCGGCCCCCTGGAGGCCCCATGCGCTTCTACGAGTACGAGTCCAAGGCCCTCTTCCGACGTCACGGCATGCCGCTCGGCGAGGGCCAGGTGGTGAGCTCCGCGGCCGAGGCACGCGCCGCCGCCCTCGCGATCGGCGGCCCGACGGTCGTCAAGAGCCAGGTGCTCTCGGGCGGCCGGATGAAGGCCGGCGCCGTGAAGTTCGCCGAGACCCCGGACGAGGCAGCTGCCCACTACGAGGCCGTGCTGCCGATCGTCGTGAACGGCGAGACGGCCCGCTCGGTGCTGGTCGAAGCCAAGAGCCCCGTCGCCCACGAGTACTTCGTCTCCGTCACCTGGGACGGGCGTCGCAAGCGTCCGGTGCTGCTCTTCAGCGACATGGGCGGGATCGACATCGAGGAGGTCGCCCTGAGCCACCCCGAGCACCTCTCCCGCACCCACTTCTCGACCATCCTGCCGATCAGCGAACGGGTCGCGAAGGAGGCGATCTCCGCGGTGGGCGTCTCGGGCAGCGACCTCAACCGGCTGATCCCGATCGTCTACCGGCTCATGCGGATCTTCCTCGACACCGACCTGACCCTGGCCGAGATCAACCCCCTGGCCAAGCTCGAGGACGGCCGCTTCATCGTGCTCGACGGCCACGTCGACATGGAGGCCGAGGCGCGGGGAGACCACAAGGAGCTCCTCGCGGAGCTCGGCATCGGCGAGGACGAGACCCGCCAGGCCCGCCCGCCCACCGCGTTCGAGCTGGAAGGGGCGCGGGTCAATGCGGTCGACCACCGCGGCGTGGCGGGAAACGTGGTCGAGTTCGACGGGAACCT
>NYZB01000154.1 GCA_002687015.1 Deltaproteobacteria bacterium | reverse complement strand
CTCGGCGGAGAGGGCGTAGAGGGCGATCTCGACGTCCGGAAGCGGCGTCCCCTTCACGGCCTCGAGCACGACACCGCGCAGGGTGCCGTCGCCCCCGGGCACGTCGGGCGGTGCCGCGCGGCTGCCGGCTCCGGCATCCGAAGGCTGGGCGCCCGAGAAGACGGGTAGGCAGAGGAGAAGGGCCAGCAGGGCCCCCCACACCGCGATCCTCATTCCTCCGCGCTCCGCGACCGGCCGCCGGCCGTCGGATGGGGCCACATGATCAGGAGGGTGCCGAGCACGAAGGTGTATCCGCCGATCCAGATCCAGTTGACCAGGGGGTTGCGGTAGAGCTTCACGGTCGCCGAGCCGTCGGGCTCCACTGCCGTGAGGATCACATAGAGATCCTCGTTCAGCGTGGAGTACACCGAGGGAATCGACGCGGGCTGTTGCTCCAGCCAGTAGACGCGCCGCTCCGGGGTGAGCGTGGCGACACCGCGATCCCCCTCGTAGAGCGCGAGACGCGCGACGGCTCCTCCGTAGTGCTGGGCCGGGATCGGAAGCGCCGTCTTGTACTCGAGCCGGTAGCCGTTCATCGTGACGGTGTCGCCCGGGCTCATGTTCTCGAGGCGCTCCTCGTTGAAGGCGGCGCCGGCGATCCCGATGAAGATGAAGACCACCCCCAGGTGCACGATGTAGCCCCCGTAGCGGCGCTGGTTCTTGCGCAGCAGGGTGGCCACGGCGGTGACGGGGTTCTCGCCGTGCCGCATGCGCGCGCGCACCGCCCTCACGTACTCCTGGACGATCGTTCCCACCACGAAGCCCGAGACGCTCCAGACGAGCAAGGGGAAGACACCCCCGCGCAGGCCCGCCAGGGCGCCGGCCAGCCCGCCGGCCACGAGGCCGGCTCCCGCTGGCCAGAGGAACTGGCGGCGCAGGTTCGAACCGCTCGCGCGGCGCCACGCGATCAACGGGCCGATCCCCGTGAGCAGCAGGAGGGGCAGGGCCACGAAGCCGACGAGGCTGTTGAACCAGGCCGGCCCGATCAGCACCTCGGTGCCCGTCAGCCACTCGGAAACCTTGGGGAAGAGGGTCCCCCAGAAGACGATCCCCAGGAAGGCGAGGAAGAGCCAGTTGTTGACGACGAAGCCGGCCTCGCGCGAGAGCACCGACTCGAGCTGGTGACGCGCGCGCAGCTCGGGAGCCCGCCAGATCAGCAGGGAGAAGAAGAGGGCGGCAATCGTGACCACGTAGCCCAGGAACAGGATTCCGAAGATCTCCGTCTGGGCGAAGGCGTGTACCGAGCGCACGAGGCCGCTGCGGGTGAGCATGGTGCCGAAGAGGCAGAGCGTGTAGGTCAACCCGATCAACAACAGGTTCCAGATCTTCAGCATGTCGCGCTTCTCCTGCACCATGACCGAGTGCAGGTAGGCCGTGCCAGCGAGCCAGGGCATGAAGGAGGCGTTCTCGACCGGGTCCCAGGCCCAGTAGCCGCCCCAGCCCAGCACCTCGTAGGCCCAGCGGCCGCCGAGCATGATGCCCAGCGAGAGGAAGAACCAGGCCCACAGGGTCCAGCGGCGCGTCGTGCGCATCCAGGCCGTTCCGAGCTCGCCCGACGCCATGGCGGCGAAGGCGAAGGCGAAGGGCACCGCGAAACCGACCAGGCCCAAGTAGAGCCCGAGGGGGTGCACCATCATCACCGGATGCTGGAGCAGCGGGTTGAGTCCGGCGCCGTCGGAGAGCAGCTGGCTGGGCGCCAGCTTTGCAAAGGGATCGGAGACGAAGTTCAGCAGCAGGCCGAAGAAGGCCGAGTTCAGCAGGAGCATCCCGCACACCCAGGGCAGAAGGCCGCTGTTGCGCCGGTTGACGAGGACGGCGGCCGTCCCGTAGCCCGCCAGCATCCAGAGCCAGAGCAGCAGCGAACCGGCCTGCCCGCCCCACAGGGCCGCGATGCGATAGGGCACGGCCATGTTGCGCGAGGCGTGCGCGGCGACGTACTCGAGCTGCAGGTCGAGGGTCGCAAAGGCGGCGAACAGGCACGCGATGGCGATCGTGACGAGTGCGAAGTGGATGTGGACGGCGCGGCGGGCCACGCTGGCCCAGGTCGGATCCTTGCGCAAGCCGCCGAGCAGGCCCGCCACGGTGCCGGCCAGGGCCGTGAAGAAGGCCAGCCCGAGGGCGGACGCGCCGAGATCGCTCACGCGCTAGCTCGAGGTGCCAGGGGGCTCCCGCCCCTCGCTCACCGCGGTGTTCGAGCGCTCGTCACCCGGCTCCACGCCCTCGAACTTGGACGGGCACTTGGCCAGCACGTTGGTCGCGTCGAAGGTGCCCGTGGCGCCCAGCCGGCCCTCGACCACGACCTCGGCGCCGTCCTTGAAGAGGTCCGGTGTTTCCAGGCTGGCGTAGACCACGTGCATCGGTGTTCCGGTCGCGCCGCCGGCGTGGGGCGGAGTCTCCTGCACCGAGAAGCTCACCTGTCGTGCCTCCACGTCGCGCTCGATCGAGCCCGCGGCGACGTAGCCGTGCACGCGCACCGCGCGGGTGGCGGCTTCCGGATGGGCGCGGAACTCCTCCAGGGTCTGGTAGTAGGCGAAAGAGGTCTCGGCGACCTGGCTCGCGCCGTACCAGCCGAGCAGGAGGACCACGAGGGCCCCTCCGATCGCGATCTGCACCCCTTTCGACATGGCTCGCAAGCTATCCACTGCCCGCCCGCCCGTCAAACCCGGTTGTTCGTGAAACCCTTTTCAAAACAAGAGGTTGCGGGTCCATTCCGCTTGACACCCCGGGGCCCCGGGGCTACCCCGCAGGCGTGCCCACCGTGCCCCCGCCGACCCACCTCGAGGGGGTTCGTCCCTTCTTGGCCATGGAGCTCATGGAGCGCGCCTTTGCTCTCGAGGCGGCGGGCGTCCACGTCGTCCACCTCGAGATCGGTGAGCCCGATTTCGCCCCGCCGCCGGCCGCCGTGGCCGCCTGCCAGGCCGCCCTCGCTGCGGGCGAGACGAACTACACCGACAGCCGGGGCCTCCCCGAGCTGCGGGCTGCGATCGCCCGCGACAAGTCGCAGCGCACCGGGGCATCGGTGGATCCCGAGCAGGTGCTCGTGACGAGCGGCACATCCCCGGCGCTCTTGATGGTGTTCCGCCTGCTGGTCGCGCCCGGTGACGAGGTCCTGGTCCCGACGCCGCACTACCCCTGCTATCCGAACTTCGTGCGCCTCTGTGGGGGCGTGCCCGTGCCCATTCCCTGCGATCCCGAGCGCGGCTACGCCGTGGACCTCGATGCCGCGCGAGCCGCCATCACGCCGCGCACCCGGGCCATCGTCCTGGGCAGCCCTGCCAACCCGACCGGCGCCGTGCAGAGCCGGGAGACCATGCGGGGGCTGGCCTCCCTCGACGTGCCGCTCGTCTGCGACGAGATCTACGACGGGCTGGTCTACGGGGACGCCCGCGTGACCTCGGCCCTCGAGGTGACGGAGCGGGGCTTCGTGCTCGACGGCTTCTCGAAACGCTACGCCATGACCGGCTTCAGGCTCGGCTACGCGATCGCTCCGCCCGAGGCCGTGCGCACCCTGCAGATCCTGCAGCAGAACCTCTTCATCTCGGCCAGCGAGTTCGTCCAGCGCGCGGGTCTCGCTGCACTCGCCGAGGGCGGCCCGACCGTGGCCGCCGCCCGCGATCGCTACGCCTGTCAGCGCCGGATCCTGATCGACGGCCTGCAGGAGCTCGGCTTCGAGGTCCCCCGCGAGCCCGAGGGCGCCTTCTACGTCTTTGCCGACGCGCGCCGCTTCGCGACGGACAGCCTCGCCTTCGCCAGGGGCCTGCTCGAGCGCGCGCACGTCGCCGTCACCCCGGGAGTGGACTTCGGAGAGGCGGGGGAGGGCTGGCTGCGCTTCTGCTACGCCGCGACGGAGGAGGACCTCCGGGAAGGGCTCGGGAGGATCGGGCGCGAGCTCG
Source organism: Deltaproteobacteria bacterium (assembly GCA_002687015.1). Lineage (GTDB taxonomy): Bacteria > Myxococcota_A > UBA9160 > UBA9160 > UBA6930. Next base: position 21,389 of record NYZB01000154.1, on the reverse strand, counting down.
GAGGCTGAGAAGGCCCCGGCGGTCCCCGCGAAGGCCCGCCCGGGCTCCGTGCTAGAGGAAGCCGGCGAAGGCGTCGTCGTTCGCGCCGAGCTCCACCTGGGCGCGGAGCTGGCCGGCCTTGTCCGGGTTGTTGATGGCGTGAGCGCGCATCGCGATGGCGTCGCGCAGGAGGCGCTGCAAGGGGTTGTCGTCGAAGATGGCGCGGCTGCCACCGACCTGGAACAGGTCGAACACGGCCCGCGTGCAGCGCTCGACGGCGAAGGCGAGCTCGGAGCGGAAGCGCGCGCGCAGGGGGATCGGCATGGGGGCGCCGGCCTCGGCCAGTGCCAGGAGCTCTTCCCAGTGCCGCTCGAAGCTGGCGGCCGCCGCGTCGATCTCGCTGGCGGAGCGCGCCAGGACCGAGCGCACGATCGGGTCCTCGGCAGCGAGCTGGCCATCGAGGGTGGAGAAGCGGCCCTCGGCCTGGTCCACGAGCGCGCGCAGTGCACCGCGGGCCGCGCCGACCGCGGGCGCCGCGACGCAGCTCGCGAACACGCAGCCGAAGGGCAGCCGGTAGAGGGGCCCCGGGTTGACGGCCTGGCCCGGGCTCTGGCAGGCGAAGCCGTCCGCCATGCGGTGGGTGCGGTGCTCGGGCACGAAGGCGCCCTCCACCACGATGTTCTTGCTGCCCGTGCCCCGCAGGCCCATCACCTGCCAGTTGTCGTCGATCCGGTAGTCGCTGCGCGGCAGGAGGAAGGTGCGCATGTCGAACCCGGCACCGGGCACGATGCCGCCCAGGAAGACCCAGTCGCACAGGTCGCAGCCGCTCGAGAAGGCCCAGGTTCCGCTCAGACGGAAGCCCCCAGGCACGGCCTCGACCTGCCCCGTGGGTGCGTAGGACGAGGAGATCTGCAGGCTGGGATCCTCTCCCCACACCTCTTCCTGCGCCTCTTCGGGGAAGAGTCCGAGCTGCCAGTTGTGCACGCCGACGACCCCGAGCACCCAGCCCGTGGAGCCGCAGGCCTCGGCCAGGGTCATGATCGCCTGGTTGAAGACCCAGGGATCGACCTCACTGCCACCCCAGCGCTTCGGCTGGACGGCCCGCAGCAGACCCGTCTGGAGCAGGGCCTCCCCGCTCTCCTTGGGGATTCGCCGCTCTGCCTCGGTCTGGGCTGCCCGCTCGCGAAGCGCCGGCTGGAGCTCTCGCGCCGCGGCGAGGAGCTCCTGCGCCGTCGGCGCCACCCTAGAAGCTGTCCTTGCGCGCCCGCGTCTCCGCAAAGACCGCCACCGGGTCGGCCCCTTCCATGCCAATCGCCTTCTGCAGGCCCGGCGCGTCGGGTCGCAGGAAGGGGTTGGTGCGCAGCTCGAGCTCGAGGGTCGAAGGCACGGTCCACTTCCCGGCGGCACGGGTGGCCTCGATCTCCTTGACCCGGGCGAGGAGCTCGCCGTTGTCCGGATCCACCGTGACCGCGAAGCGCGCGTTCGCTTCGGTGTACTCGTGGGCGCAGTAGAGGAGGGTCTCGGGCGGCAGCGCCATCAGCTTCTGGATCGAGCTCCACATCAGCTCGGGCGTGCCCTCGAAGATCCGGCCACAGCCCAGCGCGAAGACCGTATCTCCGACGAAGCTGACGCCGTCGTCCGGGAACCAGTACGCGACGTGGCCGGAGGTGTGCCCGGGCACGTCGAAGACCTTCACGGTGTGACCGCCGAAGTCGATCACGTCTCCGTCACCGACGGCCGTCTGGATGCCGGGGATCCGCTCCTGCTCGTCGCGGGGGCCGATGATCTGGCAGCCGGTCTTCCCCTGGATCTCCAGGTTTCCGCCTGCGTGGTCCGGGTGCCAGTGGGTGTTCAAGATGTGGGTCAACGACCAGCCCGTTTCGTCGAGGGCCGCGAGGATCGGCGCGACCTCGGGCGTGTCGATGCAGCCCGTCACTCCGGAGTCGGCGTCGTGGACCAGGAAGCCGTAGTTGTCGGAGAGACAGAGGAACTGGTGGATCTCGAGCTCGGCCATGGGGCCTCCCCTTCGTGCTCGTGTGCGGCGCCGGGCCAGCGTAGCGCGCTGGCCCGGCCCGCCGCAGTGCTGCGCCGCCGCCGCGCCGAGGGCTAGCTTCTGGTCATGCACGAACACCACCACGCCCACGGCGGCGAGGGGATGTCGCGCGTCGAGCAACGGCGGCGTCTCGCCTGGACGCTGGCGATGGCGGCGGCCTACATGGTGGCCGAGGTGCTGGGTGGCCTGTGGACGGGCTCCCTGGCGCTCCTCGCCGACGCCGGGCACATGCTCTCGGACGTGGCGGCGCTGGCGCTCTCCCTCTTCGCCCTGTGGCTGGCCGAACGCCCGGCGCCGGCGGCGCGCACCTTCGGGTACCGGCGCATCGAGATCCTCGCGGCCCTCGCGAACGGCAGCGCCCTGGTCGTCGTGGCGGTGTTCATCCTGCTGGAGGCCTGGGAGCGCTCGGCGGCGCCGCCGGAGGTCCTGGGGCTGCCCATGCTGGCGATCGCCACCGGCGGCCTTCTCGTGAACGTGGTCGGTCTCCTGCTCTTGCACGGGGGCCGTGACCAGAGCTTGAACCTGCGGGGTGCATGGCTGCACCTGCTGAGCGATGCGCTCGGCAGTGTCGGGGCCATGACGGCCGGCCTGTGCATCTACGCCTTCGGCTGGACCCTGGCGGACCCGATCGCGTCGGCCCTGATCGCGCTGCTGGTGCTCTGGTCGGCCTGGTCCCTGCTCCGCGAGACCGCCGACGTGCTGCTCGAATCCGCCCCGCCCCATCTCGACGTGGCGGACATCAGCGAGGCGTTGTGCGCGATGCCGGGCGTGGCCTCGGTGCACGACCTGCACGTGTGGACCATCACCAGCGGCATGGTCTCCCTCTCCTGCCACGTGACGGCGGACGCCAACCCCTCACCGGCCGAGCTCCTGGGCCGCCTGCAGGAGGTCCTTCGCACGCGCTTCTCGATCGAGCACGTGACGATCCAGATCGAGCCCGACGGGTTCGAGGAGTCGGTCGAGGTCTGCTGAGGGATCGGGCCTAGGCGCGGCTCCGGCGGCGGCGCCAGGCCGCCCAGGGCAGGAGCACCAGGGCGAGCTCGGCACCGAGGCCGCAGGCCGACTCGCCCATGATGTCGGCCGCCTCTGCATCCGCGATGATCTGGTCCACCGACCTCTTCAGGAGGAAGCCTTCGGCCCGTAGCTCTTGCGCCGCGATCTTCACCTTTCGCGCGTAGTCGTCGTTGTCCTGGTAGAGCGTGGCCAGGGTCGCGTGGTCGAAGTCGGTCACGGTCCCGGTCAAGAAGCAGAAGAGACCGAGCAGCGGTTGCAGGAATCCCGGCACGGTCGTCGGGTTCACCACGTTGTTGCCCGTGTAGGCGGCAATCGGCACCTCGATGGCCGGCAGGCGGATGCCGCCCAGGGCATTGCCCCGGCCGTCGCGGACCAGCGCACCGGCCCCGTCGACCACCATCAGCTCGCCGTGGGGTGGGGTCCTGCCCGATCGGACCTGTCCGTCCAGGCTCGCCCACATTGCGTTCAGCAGATAGCTGCCGAAGACCGGGCCATCCGCGCTCGTGTTCGGCTTGCCGAGGCAGACGTCCTCGAGCAGCAAGGGAGGCTGCCCGAAGAGCGACGGAATGACCTCCACACCCTCGTGAACCGTGGTGTGCGCGACGCCAGTCATCTCGTAGTAGCGGTAGGTGGGCGTGTCGGCCTGACGGGCACCCCTCTGGACGGAGCCCGGCACATCCGTCTCGGTCATCGCGTGGAACACGGGCACCGGGAGATCCGTCGCGACCAGGCTGTCGTCGCCCTGCAGCCGGGGCGTGCAGTCCGGGTAGGGAAGCGCCGCCGGATCCGCGCAATCGGTGCCGAAGTTGATCGGCCGCGCGCCGCTCGCGGCCTGCACGAAGTAGCCGTCGTTCACGTCGTCGTGGAAGGCGGTGGCGTAGGTGATCATCGAGCCGCCCTGCTGGGACTGGCCGGAGTGGTAGAGGCGCTCGACGCCGTAGTCGAGCGGGATCGGCCGGTCGAGCTGCTGGCTCTTCAAGAGCGCCGCGATCTGGCTGACCATCTCGAAGGCCACGCCGTTCTCGGGCAGCGAGAGGCTGGCGTAGCGGCCCGTGCAGGTCGCCGGCAGGATGCCCCCGAACAGCGCGCAGCCCTCCACCAGGTGGTCGATCGACGTGGTGCTGTTGGTGACGCCCACGTAGATCCAGCCCTCCTGCACGAAGAACTCGGCCGAGGGGTCCCAGACCGGCGCCGTGTCGAAGCCCGCGGTCGAGTTCCACCACTCGACCACCACCGACCCGCCGAAGTCGGCCGGGTCCGGAGGGCGCCGCACGATGATGCGCGTCGTCCACGGCACGTCGGGCTGCAGGATCTCCAGCTCGTCCGGCACCGGATCTTCCGCGTAGGTGTAGAGGTTCGCCTGCCCACTGAGGATGAACTCCTCCTCGACGTAGTTGCCGGGCAGCTCGGAGACGAGACGGAAGCCCGGAGAGAAGGACTCCCCGAGGTCGGGCGGCGCCATCACGGTGACCGAGCCTTGCGCCCAGATCGGCGGGCCCGAGAGCAGCAGTCCGGCGAGGACCAGGAGAAGGGCGCGACTGAGCATGGGTGCCTCCAGCGAAGGGGAACCCACCCAGTCTGCCGCGGATGAGAGGTCCCTGGCCACCCTGAGGTCGAAGCTCGCAGACCCCGGCGACGCGGGATGCCGGCGCGGGGTCTCCGCCCTCAGCGCAGCAGGGAGGGGCGGTAGTCGTCCGGTGCCTCGTAGCCCATCAGGTGGAGCACGGTCGCCGCAAGGTTGGCGAGGCCCGCGTCCGGTACCTGGGCCAGCTCCAGTGGGGTTCCGGGCGCGTAGATCCAGCAGGGGACCGGGTTCAGGGTATGGCTGGTCTTGGCGCGGGGCCTCCCCTGCTCGTCGCGTTTCGGCTCGCCCGTCTTCTCGTCGAGCTCGAACATCTGGTCCGCGTTGCCGTGGTCGGCTGTGACGATGAGGGCGCCCGCCTGCTCCGCGATGACGGGCAGGAGCCGTCCGAGCTGGAGGTCGACGGCCTCGACGGCCTGGATGGCGGCCTCGTAGCTCCCGGTGTGGCCGACCATGTCGCCGTTCGCGTAGTTGAGGCGCGCGTGGCGGTAGGCGCCGCTGCGAAGCTCGGCGATCAGGCGGTCGGTGATCTCCGCGGCCTTCATCCAGGGCCGCTCCTGGAAGGGCAGGGTGTCGCTCGGGATCTCGACGTAGGTCTCGAGGCTCGGGTCGAAGTGCCCGCTCCTGTTGCCGTTCCAGAAGTAGGTGACGTGGCCGTACTTCTGGGTCTCGCTGATCGCCAGCTGGCGCTCGCCGTTTCGCGCCAGGAACTCACCGAGGGTCCGGTCGATGGCGGGCGGCGCCACGAGGTACTGGTTCGGGATCTGGAGATCGCCGTCGTACTCCATCATCCCGGCGTAGGCGACGTCGGGTCGCGCGCCCCGGTCGAAGGCGTCGAAGGCCTCCTCCTCGAAGGCGCGGCTGAGCTCGATCGCCCGGTCGCCGCGGAAGTTGAAGAGGACGAGGGCGTCGCCGTCGCGCACCGGGCCCACGGGCTCGCTGCCCTCGGTGATCACGAAGGCCGGCAGGTCCTGGTCGATGGTGCCCGGCCGCTCGTCGCGCAGGGTCTGGATGGCGGTTCGCGCGTTGGGGAAGCCGCGGCCCTGGCCGTGGACGTGGGTCTGCCAGCCGCGCTCGACGATCGACCAGTCGGCCTCGTAGCGGTCCATCGTGACGAGCATCCGGCCGCCGCCGGACGCGATGCGGTAGTCGCGATCGCCGCCGCGGCCGATCGATTCGAGCAGCTCCTCGAGCGCGTCCACGTAGTCGAGTGCGCTGGTCTCGGGCACGTCGCGGCCGTCGAGCAGTACGTGCACCCGCACCCGCCGGATCTCCTCCGCATCGCAGCGCCGCAGCAGGGCGAAGAGATGGTGGATGTGGCTGTGGACGTTGCCGTCGGAGAGCAGGCCGAGGAAGTGCATCGTGCTGCCGGCCCCGCGGACGCGCTCGGTCAACGCCCGCCACACGGCGCCGGTCTCGCCCTCGAAGACGCTGCCCGCCTGGATCGCGTGCTGCACGAGCTTGGCGCCCTGGTCGAAGATGCGGCCCGCACCGATCGCGTTGTGGCCGACCTCGCTGTTGCCCATGTCGTCGTCGCTGGGCATGCCGACGGCCAGGCCGTGGGCGGCCAGGTGGAGCCCGGGTGCCGTGGCGGCCAGGGCGTCCAGGTTGGGGGTGCGGGCCAGGTGGACCGCGTCCGAGGCGTCCTGCCGGCCGATTCCCACGCCGTCCATCACACAGACCGCGACCGGACCCGAGACGCCCGGAAACGCTCGGTGTTTCCTCAGCTCGAAGGGGTCGCCCATGAGGCCGCCGACCCTAGCAAACCGGGTTTGGCCCCCGGGGGTCCGAATTGCCTAGACTTCTCGGGTCCAAGGTCCCCGGTGCGCCCCGAGGTGATCCGATGAGCTCGAACCCCACCCCCCCTGGCGACATCCTCTGGCTGTCGATTCGCGAGGAGGCCTCTGCGGAGGCCGAGCGCGAAGCCGTGCTCGCGAGCTTCCTCCACGCCACGATCCTGACCCACGAGAGCCTCGAGGCGGCGCTCTCCTTCCACCTCGCCGGCAAGCTCGATGGATCCACCCTGACGGGCATCGCCATTCGCGAGGTCTTCGACGAGGCCTACGCCAAGAGCAGCGAGATCCGTGAGGCCCTCCGGGCCGACCTCTCGGCCGTGCGCGATCGGGACCCGGCCTGCGGAGGCGCGCTGACGCCGCTTCTCTACTTCAAGGGCTTCCACGCCCTGCAGTCCCACCGCGTCGCGCACTGGCTGTGGGGCGAGGGGCGCCGCAGCCTGGCCCTCTTCCTCCAGAGCCGGGTGTCCCAGCTCTTCGACGTCGACATCCACCCGGCGGCAAGGCTGGGCAAGGGGCTCTTCATCGACCACGGGACCGGCGTCGTGATCGGCGAGACGACCGTGGTCGGCGACGACGTCTCGATGCTCCAGGGCGTCACCCTGGGCGGCACGGGCAAGGAAGACGGCGATCGGCATCCGAAGATCCACTCTGCCGTCCTGATCGGGGCGGGCGCCAAGGTCCTCGGCAACGTGCACGTGGGGCACGGCGCCAAGGTGGGCGCCGGCAGCGTGGTCTTGATCGACGTGCCGCCCTACTGCACGGCGGCCGGTGTCCCCGCGGTCCTGGTGGGCGACTGCGCCGAGGCGGCGAGCTTCACCATGGACCATCGGCTCCAGCCCTCGCTGCCCTTCGACGACCCGGAACCCGAGGTCGGAGGCCCCGAGGAAGACCCCTCGCCGTGACCCTGGGGCCCATCGGCCGCTTCCTCGAGCACCACTACCGCCACTTCAATGCGGCGACCGTGGTCGATGCCGCCCATGGCTGGCACCAGCTCCTCGATCGGGGCGGCCGGATGCTCGTGACCCTGGCCGGGGCCATGAGCACCGCCGAGCTCGGCCTCTCGCTGGCCGAGTTGATCCGCCAGGAGAAGGTCCACGCGATCTCGTGCACCGGCGCGAACCTGGAAGAGGACCTCTTCAACCTCGTCGCCCACGACCACTACCTGCGCGTGCCCCACTACCGGGATCTCTCGCCCTCCGACGAGAGGGCCCTGCTCGCGCGCAAGCTCAATCGCGTGACCGATACCTGCATCCCCGAGGATGAGGCGATGCGCCGGGTCGACAACGCCGTCCTTGCCGAGCTGCAGAAGGCGGAGGCGAACGGCGAGCGCCTCTTCCCCCACGAGCTGCTCTACGGGGTGCTGCGCTCCGGAGTGCTGCGCGGCTCCTACCAGATCGACCCCGCCGATTCCTGGATGCTGGCTGCGGCCGAGCGCGACCTTCCGATCGTCGTCCCCGGCTGGGAGGACTCCACCCTCGGCAACATGTTCGCGGCCGCCGTGATGGCCGGGAAGCTCCAGTCGACCCGGGTGATCAAGGGAGGGATCGAGTACATGATCCAGCTCGCCGAGTGGTACGGCGAGAGCTCGGTCGAATCGCCCATCGGCTTCTTCCAGATCGGCGGCGGCATCGCAGGCGACTTCCCGATCTGCGTGGTGCCGATGCTCGAGCAGGACCTGAAGCGCAGCGACGTGCCCTACTGGGCCTACTTCTGCCAGATCAGCGATTCGACGACCAGCTACGGCTCCTACTCCGGAGCGGTTCCGAACGAGAAGATCACCTGGGGCAAGCTCGAGGAGCACACGCCCAAGTTCATCATCGAATCCGACGCCACGATCGTCGCGCCCCTGATCTTCGCGCACCTGCTGGGCTGGTAGGGCCGGGCGCGCTACTCGCTCGGCGAGGCCGAGGCCACGTGGGGCAGGGCGCGGTAGTGCTGGGTCTCGCTGAAGACCGCGAGGGGCTCCCAGCCATTGATCTCCGACATGCGCACCATCTCGTTGGTCATGGCGCCGGTCGGGTCGATCACCCAGGGATCCTCGCCGTCACCGAACCACAGGCTGATCATGTGGTGCAGCGCGTCGCTGTGCCGCCTCACGATCGCGAGGTAGAGATCCTCTCGCTCGAAGCCGAGCTCGAGCAGCATCTGGTGCGTCAGGAAGGCGAGACCGTCGCAGTCGTCGCCGCCGGACTCGAGGACCTCCTGGGCGGTGGGCCAGATGTCGATGCCCGGGTCCGGGACGAAGTGCAGGCGCGACTGCTCGCGGATCCACTTGCCCACTCGCAGCACCGTGCGCCGGCGCTCCTCCTCCTGGAAGCTCTGGTAGGCGAGGGCCAGCTCCTCCGGCTCGGCGGGTTTGCCGGCCCGCCCGGGGGCCGCGGTATCCGGTGCGTCGCTCCGCAGGGGCTCCGCGTGGCGGTTCCGGACGCGCCCCTGCCAGTCGAGGATCGGCCTGCGCCACGGGTCCTGCTCCCTGGGAAGCTCGAACCAGTTGTAGTGGTGAGGCGTCGACCCCGGCATCACACAGCTGCCCATCACGAAGGCCAGCCCTGCGAGCCCGAAGGCGAGGCCCCCCTGCCTCGTCCCCGCTTTCATGGACTCGCATTTCGGCACCGCCCACGCGCAGCTTGAGCGGTGCGGCCCTTCGGCCGGCTAGGCGCACTCCCGCAAGCATCGATCGATGCGCGCGAGTACGGCTTCACGCCCGACCAGGGCCAGTGTTTCGCCCAGGCCCGGGCTCGCCGAGCTTCCGGTCACCGCCACGCGAAGGGGCTGGGCGATCTTCCCCATGCCGATCCCCCGAGCCTCGGCGAACGCAGAGGCCGCAGCCTCGATCGTGTCCGGCGCGAAGGGGTCGAGCCCCGCGACGGTCTCGCGGAAGGCGGCCAGCTGCTCGAGCCCGTTGGGCTCACCCTTGCGCAAGAACTTCGCGACCGCCTTCTCGTCAAAGGGGAAAGCCTCGTTCGCCGCGAAGACGAAGGCGCCCGGGCCGGCCGGGTCCGTCGGGTCGGCCAGGGTGCCGCTGCGCGGCTTGATCGCGGCGGCGAAGAGCTCCGCCCGCGCGCCCAGCCGGCCGCCTGCCTTCGGCGCGTAGCGAGTGCACCACGCATCCCAGAGGCTCAGGAAGTGCGCGTCGTCGAGGGCGGCCAGGGTCTCCTGGTTGAAGGCCAGGAGCTTCTTCCGGTCGAAGCGGGCGTTGCCCCGGCCGACCCGCTCGAGGTGGAAGCGCTCGGCCAGGTAGGCCGGCTCGAAGCGCTCCTTGTCCCGGCCGTCGTCCTCCTTCTCGCCCGGGCTCCAACCGAGCAGGGCCAGGAAGTTCACGAGCACCTCCGGGAGGTAGCCGCCCCGGCGAAAGTCCTCGACCTCGATGCCGGGCAGATCCAGGGCCAGCGCCTCCTGGAGCGCACCGAGCTGCGAATCCGGGAGCTGGCTCTTCTTGTCGCCGAGCCAGCGCTCGAGGGAGCCCGGGTCGACGGCATCGCCGACCTGCGCGCGGAGCCGCGCCTCGTCCGAGGCGAGCCCTTCCTTGACGGCGCTGCGCGCGGCCTTGTCCTTGTCCCTCTTCGACATCTTCGAGCCGTCGGCGTTGAAGATCACGGGCAGGTGCGCGTAGACGGGCTCGCGGTAGCCCAACGCCTCCTGGAGCGCGCGGTGGCGCGGCGTGTTGTTCAGGTGCTCCTGGCCGCGTAGCACGTGACTCACGCCCATCGCCTCGTCGTCCACGACCACGGCGAGGTGGTAGGTCGGGAAGCCGTCGCGCTTGCGGACCACGAAGTCGTCGAGCTGCTCCTCCTCGAAGTGCACCTCGCCGAGGATCTGGTCTGCGAAGCGGAGCGCCCGCTCGGGCATGCGGAAGCGCACCACGTGCTCTTCGCCGCCCGCGGCGCGGGCCAACGCGGCCTCGCGGTCGAAGTCGGCCGGTCGGCGGTACCGGAAGTTGCGCTTCTGCTCCCGCGCCTCCCGGCGCAGCGCGTCGAGCTCGTCGCCCGTCTCGAAGGCCGGGTAGGCGAGATCGCGGTCGAGCAACGCCTGGACGGCCGCGTCGTAGCCCGCGCGGCGCTCCGACTGGAAGAAGGGGCCCACGCCGCGCGGGTCGCCACCCAGGCTGCGACCGTCGGGCAGGGTGAGGGTCGGGCCCTCGTCCCATTCGATGCCGAGCCACGCCAGATCCTCGAGGATGCCGCGCGTGGCCTCCTCGGAGGAGCGCGCCTGGTCGGTGTCCTCGATGCGGAGCAGGAAGCGGCCGCCCAGGCTCCTCGCCAGCGCCCAGTTGAACAGCGCCGTCCGGGCGCCTCCCACGTGCAGGTGACCCGTGGGAGAGGGCGCGAAGCGCGTCACGACCTGGGCTTCGCTCACGCGGCTCCGCCCTTGACGACGATGCGCACCACGCCCTTCACGTTCGCGCAGGCCGTCGGGGCATCGGGCACGCCCTCTGGGATCAGCAGCCGGAAGGGCCCACCTTTGCCCGCGGGTAGGGGCTCGTCCTCCAGGCTGTGGAGCAGGAAGCCCTGGCGCAGGGCACCGATGGGTACGGGCTCGCTCGTGAAGCCATCGGCGGCACAGATGATGGCGCTGCCCTGCTCGGGTAGCTCGCGGGTCCGCCACAGGGCGTCCAGTCGGGCCGCGGCGCCGCTGCGTGAAGGGAAGATCCCCGAGACGTCGGGGACCCCGTCGGGCAGGTCGACGAGCTCCTTGCGCTCGACGATCCGCACCCGCCCGTCGGGCAGGGCCAGCTCGATCTCGTGGCTTCGCGCCTCGATCTCCGCGTCCGAGAGGATCGCCGCCTCGAGCCAGGTCTCCGCCAGGGCGAAGGCCTCGTCGCCCTCGCCGCCCTCGCCGGACTCGAAGATCACGTCGGCCCGGCTGTCGCGCCGGTGCAGGCTGCGCGCTTCGTGCAGGCTGCCGCCCGCGACCTCCAGCAGCAGGAAGCCCTCGTCGCTGCGGAAGATGCCCTTGAAGCGCGCGAGGGGCGCGCCGGCCAGGCCCTGGCTCATGCGCAGCACGGCGCGCGCCAGCCGCTCTCGGGAGAACACGCGGTCCGGCGACCAACGCCAGGAGCGGCTCCGGAAGCCCTCGGTCGAATCGCCGTGCCCGTGGACGTGGGGCGCGTCGGGCTCGCGGGGCAGCCGTGCGCCTTCTCCCTCGGGCCACTCCATCAGCTCGGCGGGGACCTTGCCGTGTCGGGTGCGGTGCACGGCGAGCGGCCCGGGCCACAGGGCCTCCACCCAGGTGTCGAAGGCCCGGAGGGCAGCCTCATCGCAGAGGTCGGTGCGGTTCGCGACGATCACGTCGGCGATTTCGGCCTGGTGGGCCACCAGGGAGCGCTCGCCGTCGGAGGCCGCCGCCAACCGGGCCGGGTCCACGAGCACGAGCACGGGCGCGATCTCGAGGGAAGACGCGTGGGGGGAGCGCCGGATCGTGTCCACCAGGTCCTGGGGCCGCGCCAGCCCGGTCGGCTCGATGATCAGCCGGTCCGGTCCGCGCTCCACGATCGCGCCCAGCGCATCGACGAAGCCCTCGGGGGCCGTGCAGCACACGCAGCCTCCGGGGATGTTGGTGATCTCGAAGGGGCGGTCGCTGGCCAGGATGGCCTCGTCCAGGGAGGCCTCACCGAAGTCGTTCACCAGGACGGCGAGCTGCTCGCCACGCCTTGCCTGGAGCTGGTCGCGGATCAGGGTGGTCTTCCCGGTGCCCAGGAAGCCGCCGACGATGTGGACGGGGATGGTCATGCTGCTCTCTCTCCCGAGCGCGAGAAGGATAGCCGCGCCCTGGCCGAGTGGTGCTTGCCCCGCCGGCCTGGGTCGCGAGACTGAGCCCGTGAAGATCCTCTCCGCAGAGCTGGTCGCCAGCGCCGCCGGTCGCGAGGGCTGGCCCCCGCCCGACCTCCCCGAGGTCGCGGTCATGGGCCGCTCCAACGTGGGCAAGTCGAGCCTGCTCAACAAGATGGTGAACCGGAAGCAGCTGGCTCGCACGAGCGGCACGCCGGGCAAGACCCGGCTGCTCCACTTCTTCGAGGTCGAGCACCCCGCGGCGCGGCTTCGGCTCGTCGACCTTCCGGGCTACGGCTATGCCAAGGTCTCGGTCAAGGAGCGCAGGAGCTGGCGCGGCATGATCGAGACCTATCTCTCCGGGCGTCCGTGCCTGCGGGCGGCGATCCTCCTCCAGGACGTGCGCCGCCAGCCCGGCGAGGAGGAGCTGGACCTGATCGCCTGGCTCGCCGAGCAGAACGTCCCCACCGTGGTGGCGTTGACCAAGCTCGACAAGCTCAAGGCCCGGGAGCGGGTGAAGCGGCTGCGGGCTCTCGAGGCCGCGCTTCCGGTGCAGGCGGATTGGCGCATCCAGACCTCCGCGAAGACCGGGGCGGGCATCGATCAGCTCTGGCGCGTGATCGGAACGCTCCTCTAGCAGGCAACGGGTTCGCAGCGCTCGGGGGCGATCGGCAGCGCGGGTGCAGGCCCCGCAGGGGTCCGCTTCAGCTGGAATGCACGGGGTCCGAAGAGTGTGTTGAAATTCACACAGGATTCTGACACGTGAGAACCGCCGCCGATTCATCGACGGAGCTCCGGCCTTCGTTCCACCTCGAGCCGCCCGTGCGGGTCGAGATCGTCCGGACCGATGCCTACGGCCAGGAAGAGGCGCTCGGCACCGGAACCCTGGTGGACTGCCTGGAGGAGGGTGCCCGGGTGCGCATCTCGGTGGGCGGCGCGACGCTCCGCACCAGCGAGCTCCAGGAGGTCGTGCCGATCGACGCCCACACGGTCGAGATCCGCACGTCGAGTCGCAGCTATCGCCTTTCGAAGCCCCTCGACGGCGAGCGACCCCAGCTCATGGAAGCCACCCGGCAGCGTCTGAACCACCTGCGCGCGCGGGCGCGCAAGGCCGGCTTCCATCGCACGGCGACGGGCTTCACGGCCTCGGGCAACGTGGCGACTCCGCCCAAGCCCGGGGCGGGCACCTTCTGCTCGGGTGCGAGGGTCCGGGTGACCCGGATCCGCGGCGGCGATGGCATCTCGGAGCAGAACGGCAGCCTGGGCGTTGCCCGTCTGCTCGACGACCTGCAGATCGGCCAGTCGGCCCGCTTCGCGCTGGACGACGGACCGACGATCGCGACCAGTGCCGTGCGCGGCCTGGAGCGCCTCGGTCCGAGCAGCCTTCAGTTCGCCACGGGCAACTCGACGTACCGCTTCGACCTGCTCCAGTAGCCGGGCCCCGCTCCGCCTGGCTACTATCCTGACGTATCGGACGATATACGAGCCAACCCGGCCGCCAACGTGCGCCTTGCGGGAGGGCCGCGGCCATTCCCAGCAGCGCATCGCCGAGATCTCGGGCATTCCACGCCCCACCGGGGCGAGCCTGGAGTCGGGCTCCGCGAATCCGACGCTCTCGGTGTTGACCCGTGCGGCGAGCGCGCTGCAGGTCTCCATCGAGGAGCTGATCGGGCCCGCCCGCACGGCCTGCCAGCTGGTCCCCGCCGGCACGCGGAAGGGGCGCACCCGCCACGGCGGAACCCTGCGTCCCCTGCTGCCCGAGCCGATCCCCGGGCTGCTGATCTCCCGGCTGGAGCTCGAGCCCCGGGCGCGCTTTCCGGGCAATCCCCATCGGCCGGGGACCCGCGAGTACCTGAGCTGCGAGCGCGGCCAGCTGGAGCTCGTCGCGTCGGGCGAGCGCTGGCAGCTCACTCCGGGCGACCCCCTCGTGTTCCGCGGTGACCAGCGGCACAGCTACGGCAACCTGGACACACGCCGGGAGGCGGTGGCGATCAGCGTGGTGTGCTTCGCGCACTAGGTAGGAGCTGCTCCGCTATCCGAAGGGGTTGCCCGCTTCGAGGGTTCCGGAGGCGAAGGCCCGGAAGCGTTGTTCGGGTCGGAACCAGAGGTCGTTTCGCTGGCCGAACTCCCAGAAGACCAGTGTGTCGACGAGGCGGTAGACGCGATAGCGCTCGGCGTGGCCCGGCCTGAGGGGACGGCGCGCCGAATAGGCCTCGACGAAGGCGGGGCCGAGCCCCCGATCGACCCGGGCGAAGCTGCCGATGGCTCGCACCAGATCCTCTTCCGGGTCTCCGAAGTAGCCTTCCATCAGGTCCACCACGCCGTGCGCTTCCCATCCATGCGGGCCGCGTCGGCACAGCACGTTGTTGGGCTTGAAGTCGTGGTGCACGAAGCGCGGCTGGAAGTCGTCGCGCAGGAAGGGGCGGGCTTCCTCCAGGATCGCGGCGATCCACTCGTCATCCTCTGCCCGGAGGGCCTCCGGGCGCGCCTCGCGGATCGACTGGCACAGCTCCGAGACCCGCAGGGCGATCCGCTCCGGGTGCGACATGGGAAAGGGAACGAAGTCGTCGCAGTCCAGCTCGTAGGCCGCCGGCCGGTCGGCTGCGAGCTCGTGGAGCTCCGCCAGCAGGCTCCCCATCGAGGCGGCGACCTCGCGGTGCTCCTGGCCGGATTTCGCGCCGTCCACCACGCCGGGAATGCGTCGCATGATCGCGTAGGCCCATCCGAAGGTCTGGCGGCTCGGCTCGACCCAGTAGGGCCACGGGGCCTCGACGCTCGTTCCCTCGTGGATCATGCGGGCGATCCGGCGCTCCTTGGGCAGCTGCCAGTCGGCGTGCGGACAGCCCCGCAGCACGAACTCGCCGCTCTCCGCGGTGAGGAAGAGGTTCTGGCCAAAGAGCCCCGACGGAGCCGGCTCGGCGGCCAGGACCCGCCCGAGCTGGAGCCAATCACAGGCCGTCTGGAGCTGGGCGCCGGTGAGGACGCCGAGGCGCTGGCCGAAGTCGCGCGGCGGAAGCTCGGAGGACATCGCCCTGAGAGTGGTGGCAGGCCCTGGAATCCGCCAGGCGTCCGCTCGCGTGGAGCTCAGCGGAACAGGTCGGTCGAGGGATCGCGCAGCAGATCGGACGCGACGCTGCCGTCGCCCTCCAGGCGAACCCCTTCGACCCACACCGACGGCGTGCCGGCGGCCTTGCCCATCAGCAGGCCCGCTCCCGCGGCCAGCGCGTCGACGGTGGCGGGCGTGGTGACGACCAGCTCCCGGCCGCGCAGGTCGCCCTGGCCACGCAGGTCCTCGATCGGGGCGATGCCCGCCGAGCCCAGCGCCGTGTCGACCAGCCCCTCGCGCCACGGTCGGCCGAAGGTGTCCGATACCACGACGGCCAGGGGGCCCGCTCCCCGCTCCAGCAAGGCAGTGCGCAGGGCACGCGCGGACGCGTCCGGGTCGACGGGAAGCAGGATCACCACGTCGTCCGCCGGCGTGTTCGAGGCGTCGACACCCGCGTTGGCACACACGAAGCCGTGGTGGGTCTCGCAGATCAGCACGCCGCCCCCCCGGCGAACGATGCGCCGGGTCTCGTTCAGCACGACCTGCATGTGGCGCGGGTCCTTCTCGTGATCGGCGGCGATCTCGCGGGCCTCGTCGCTCGGCTCGACGTCGTTCAGGTCGACGAGGCGTCCCTCGGCCTTCGAGATGATCTTCTGGCAGACCACCAGGACGCCCCCGCGGAGCTCGAGGCCGGCGCGCCCGGCCGCTTCGAGGTGCAGGGCGGCCAGGTCGGCGCCGGGCTCGACCAGGGGGATACCGGGCAGGGCCCTGAAGTGGAGCTCGTTCACCGGGCGCCCCCGAGGCCCAGCTTGCGCAAGAGGGCGCGAGTGCGCGGCGCGGGGCCCGTCCCCGCGACCAGTGCCTCGAGATCGTCGGGCCGATCCAGGTCGACGGACAACGAGGCGAGCTCGCAGGCGCGGAAGGGGACGTCGCGCTCCCGGGCCGCCCCTTCGTGGGCTGCGGCGCTCTCACGGCCGAAGCGCGAGGGGATGACGTCGAAGGGGGTGCGGAGCAGTGCGGCGGTGCCGCCATCCCGCGAGGGCGCGAGGACGACCGACCGATCACCGAGCTCGGCCTGGACCTTGAAGAGCGCCTGCAGGTCCTCGCCTGCCGCGCCAGCGACGTCGCCCAGCACGACCAGCAGGGCCCCCAGGCCGCGCTTCGCGAGCAGCGCCGTCGCCTCGTCGAGCGACGGATTCAAGCCCGGGTCCTGGCGCACCATCGCCTCGGCGCCTGCCTCCTCCGCGGCGCGGCCCACTTCGGGATCGGGGGTGACCACCACGCGGTGGTCCAGCTCCGGCACCGCGGCCAGGGCCTCGAGTACGTCGCCCAGCATCGCCAGGGACAGCTCGGCAATCGCCTCGCGGGGCAGGGCGCCCATCAGCCGGGACTTGCCCGCGTCGAGCCGCTTCAGGGGGATGAGAGCGACCTTCATGACCGCGCCCGGATCTCCTCGGCCAGGGCGAGCACCTCGCGCGCCAGCGCTTCGGCGATTTCCGGCGTGCGCATCAGGGTCTCGGTGGAGCGGCATGCCAGCCCCAGGGCCTCGACCTCGGCCTTCTGCTCGGCGTCCCGCTCGTCGATCACGAAGCCGTCGAAGAGCCCGGCGTAGTGGCCGGCGACGCCGCGCGCCGAGACCTCGACGCCGATGCCGCGCAGCAGGCGATCCGCCGGTCCCTTGACCGGCGCGCCTCCGATGATCGGGGAGACCCCGACGATCGGGGCGCGGCATCTCTCGAGCGCCTCGCGAACGCCCTGCACGGCCAGGATCGGTCCGATCGAGACCACCGGGTTGCTCGGGCACACGAGCACCTGATCCGCTTGCGCGATGGCGTCGATCACACCGGGTGCGGGCCGTGCTGCGCGGGCCGCGCTGAGGTCGACCCCGCTGACGTCGTCGGGGGCTCCGTCCCGGGCCAGGTACTCCTCGAAGTGGGCACGCCGGCCGCCTTCGAGCTCGACGTAGGTGGGCGCGGGGTCTTCGGTCATCGGCAGGATCGTGACCTCGAGCCCGAAGGTGCGGCGCACCTGGTCGGTGATCTCGGCCAGGCCGACGCCCTCGGCGAGCCGGACGGAGCGATGCAGCGCCGTCGCCAGGTCGCGATCGCCGAGTCGGAACCAGGTCTCGTGGCCCAGGTCGGCCAGGGCATCGACCACCCGAAAGCCATCGCCCGCGAGCCCGTACCCCTTCGTCCGGTCGATCTGGCCGGCCAGGGTGTACGTGACGATGTCGAGGTCCGGCGAGACGTGCACGCCGTAGAAGAGGCGATCGTCGCCGGTATTGCTGATCACGGTGAGATCGGCGGGAGGCACGGCGCGGACCACACCGCGGAGGAACCGAGCCGCACCGACGCCGCCGGCCAGGGCCACGGTTGCCATGGTGGGCCGACTACTCCGTGGCGTCGTCCGACCCGGGCTCGCCGAGCGTTTCGCGCTCATTGCGAAGGGCCTGCAGCTCACTCAGCTGCTTGGGGAGCCGCACGGCGATGGATCGGAACTCGGTGTTGTGCTCCGAGGCCATCGGGCCGCCGGAGTTGGGATCGCTGATCATGCGCTTGAGCGATTCCTCGTCGGTGGCGATCTCCACTTCGAGCTCGGCGATGCGCAGATCGAGGTCGAAGAGGGCGACCGCCGCCTCCTCCCGACGCGCGGCGGCCACGGCCGGGTCGACCGGCTCGGGTGCGCGCATTCCGTCGCCCTCGTACCAGGCCTCTTCGTCGGGGGAGATCGCCCGGTCGCGCGCGATCCACAGATCCGCGTTGCCCCGCGGAGCGCGGGGGCGGAGCTCGTCTTCGCGCGCCGGGCCACCCGCCCGGCTGCGCAGGGCCGCCGGGATGCGCTCCAGATCGGTGGTGTAGTGGGTGATGCCGTTCTCGTCGATCCAGCGGTAGATGCGCGGCCTCTCGGCTGCGGTCTCGTCCTGGGCCGTGGCCGGTGCCGCGGCGGCCGCGGCCAGGCCCACGGCGCCGGCCCCGAGCAGCAGGCAGAGAGCGGCTCTCTGCCCGATCCGGCCGGCGCGGGGACTACGCATGCCGCGAGTCTTCTGAAGCGCGTGCACTCCGTCAAGGCGCCGCGCCCCGCCGTTCACGCCTCCTTCAGTCCCGAGGGTCACGGAGCCCGGCGAAGCTCGGTCGAAGAGCCAGGAGGGGGCTCTTCCGGGCCGGCTGCGACGGCACGAGCCTTGCGAAGAGGCGCGGACATGACGCTTGCCTGCGCACCGCTCGAGTACTCCGCCGCGCTGCTGTTCGCCGTCCTCGTCTCGGCCCAGGCGGCCTACGCCGATGGGCCCCGGGCGAAGCTCGTCGACGGAAGGCGGGATCTGGCAGCGATCGCCGTCGAACCCGAGGGAGCGGGGCTGGCCTACGCCGGCGGGGGCGTGGTGTGGCTGCGACCCCACCCGGATCGACCGGCGCAACCGGTGTTTCGCGGCAGGGTGGTTCGCGACCTTCGTTTCGACGCCGAGGGACGCCTCTGGATCGCCACGGATCGCGGGCTCTTCGCGCGTGGGCGTGACGGCCAGGTGGTGGACCGGTCCCCTGGGCCAGGGGCCTCCAGGGAGGTCCGTCGTCTCGCTGCTGGCCCGCGCGGATCGCTCCTGTGCGCCACGGGCCGCGGAGCCTTCCTCCTCCCGCAGGCCGCCGTCGGCTGGCAGCCCCTCGATGGGGCCCTGCCCGAGGCGGATCTGACCGCGGTGGCCGCCTCCGCGGAGGGCGACCGCGTCTGGCTGGTGCGCGATGGAGCCCTGCACGGCGCGAACCTGGTCGACGATCGGGGAAGACTGCGTGTGCGCGATGCCCGCAGCGTTCCGCTCCCGGGGGTGGGCGAGCCCGTCCACGATCTATGGCCGCTGGCCGGCGAGGCCCCCGGCGACCTTCTCGTCCTGACCTCCCGGACCCTCGTCGAGCTGACCGCCGAGGGTGGTTCGCGGGTGCACCGCCTTCCGCTCCCGCCCGGCGCCGTCGGCCTGCGGCTGGCTGTTGGCGGCGGGCTCGTGCACGTAGCCGGCGACCACGGCGTGATCCAGGCGCCGGGACCGGCCGGCCCGTGGGCCGAGGTCGGCGAGTCACTGGCGCGATCCCCCGTAGCGAGCCTCGCGCTCGCCCCGGCAGGGGCCCCGCTGTGGGCCGTCGGCTCTCGTGGCCTCTACCGGGTCGGCGCGGCGGCACCCGCGGTTCCGACGCGGGGGGCACGGGCCGCGGGCCCGCTTCCGCCGAGCCCCGGCTGGCCCGAGGTGCACCGGGCGACACTCCGCCACCTCGAGCTCGATCCGGGGCCCCTGCGCAGTCTGGCCGCCCGATCGCGGGCCCGTGGGTGGCTGCCCGACGTCGAGCTGCGTGCGGGCTATGGCGGAGCGCGGCAGCGCGAGCTCGACCAGGACGAGGCGTTCACCGGCGGAGAGCTGCGCCTCTTCGAGGATCGGGAGCGCTCGCGAAGCCGCGACTTCGACGTGGTCGGCGTGCTTCGCTGGGAGCTGGGAGACACCGTCTATCACCCGGAGGAGCTGGACATCGCGAAGGAGCGGCGCGAGGTCATCGAGCTACGCGACGAGGTGCTGGACGAGGTGCGGCAGCTCTACTTCGAGTGGCAGCGCGTGGTGCTCGAGCTGGGAGCCTCATGGGACCAGCGCGATCCCGAATCGCAGCGGCGCGCCTTGCGCGCGGACGAGCTGGCCGCAGGTCTCGACGCCTGGACGGGCGGCTGGTGGAGCCAGCGGGTTCCTCCCCTGGTGTCGTCGCGACCCCCTTCCTCACCCCGGCCCAGAACGGAGCCTTCATCATGAGCCGCGTCTTCCTCCTCTCTCTTGCGCTGGCCGGTATCGCCCTCACCGCGCCGGCCAGCCCGGGCCTCGCCCTGCCGTTGCTGTCGGAGGTCTTCTACGACGCCGTCGGTGCTGACGATGGCAAGGTCTTCGTCGAGCTCAGCGGGACACCGGGTGCCTCCCTGGCCGGCCACCGCCTGGAGGGAATCAACGGGGCGGACGGTGGGGTCACGGTCACGATCGATCTCACTGGAGCGATCGGGGGCGATGGCCTCTTCGTCGTGGCGGATGCCGCGGCCGGTGGCGGGAGCCAGGTCGCCGATGCCGACCTGGTCCTGGACTTCGACTTCCAGAACGGTCCCGATGCCGTCGTGCTGCGCGACGCCACGGGCGCAGTGGTCGACGCGCTGGGCTACGGAACCGGGGCAGCATTCTTCGCGGGGGAGGGCAGCGCCGCGCCGGACGCAGCCGCCGGGGAGAGCCTGATGCGCCTGGATGGCGTGGACCGCGACGACAACGCCCTGGACTTCGTGCTGAACACCACTCCCACCCCGGGCAGCGGTCCCCTGGCCGTGCCCGAACCCCGGGCTCTTCTTCCGCTCTGCGCGCTCGCGGTGGCGGCCCGGGTGCGTCGGCGGGCCTGAGACGGTCGGATCGACGACCTCCCGCGACCGCGACGGCAGCCCGCGTGGCCCCCCACCGCGCGTTGCCGTCCGCCCCGGCGCGTCTCCAGCATCCGACGCGCCGGGGCCTTCGGCCCGACCATGGGTTCTTCCCCCCGATCAGGTAGCTGCCCCGGGCGGGGCCGGTCTTCAGCCCGGCGCGCCCCGGGCCGATAGGGGAGGGGCCGGAATCGGGACATTCTCGGGGTTCGTGTCCGGAGGCCGCGGCGAGATGAGCGGCCCGCCGGGCGAGCTTGCTTGAAATGGGGGGCGCCGTTTCCCACACTCGGCGCCGCGCAGGGTCCTCGAGGGGAGTGGGACGCGACCGATGCTCACGGGCTTCAACACGAACATCCGACACCGGGGCGTGTTGTTTCACGTGCAGAGTGAAGACAGCGGGCGCGACCATCCCCACGTCATCACGCACCTCTTCCACGGCGGCAACATCATGGCCTCCGAGAAGAGCGGCTATCGGGACAAGGTCGACGATCGCGACCTCGAAGACGTGGTGCGCGGCATCATGGAGGCGCAGCACAAGGCCGTGCTGAAGCGGCTGCGCGCCGGGGACTTCGACGAGGCCATCCGGGCCCGTCTCGGCGACGAGGCCTTCGATGGGGCCGAACCCTCCTGCGAGCTCGAATCGGGGGCCACCGTGCCGCCCGCCTCCCTGGGAGAGCCGAGCGAAACCGTGCCGCCCGCCTCCCTGGGAGAGCCGAGCGAAACCGTGCCG
>NYZB01000153.1 GCA_002687015.1 Deltaproteobacteria bacterium | reverse complement strand
TGATCGCCTGCGGCGCCGAGGAGCTCCGCTTCACGGACATGGCGAGTCGCCTGATCGAGGATCCGGTCTTCGAGCCCGAGGACGAGAAGATCGTCCTCCTGGCCTGCCGCCGGATCACCTTCGAATGGGTCTTGAGGCGCCACATCTTGAACACCGGGCTGGTGGACTTCCGGGATGGGGTCGAGGTGACGGGTCTCCTGGCGGCCGAGGGCTCCGCGGAAGGCCCGCCGCGGGTGTGCGGCGTGCGGCTCCGGGGAAAGGACGGCGTCGAGAAGACCCTCGAGGGGGACCTCGTGGTGGACGCCAGCGGCCGGCGTTCCAAGCTGAAGCATTGGCTGGAGGGGATCGGCGCCGTTCCGATCCAGGAGGAATCCGAGCCCTGTGGGATCTTCTACACCTCGCGCTTCTATCGTCTTCACGATGGCGTCGAGCCCCCGATGCTGGAGGGTGGCCCCATCGTGGGCGAGGATCTCGGCTACCTGAAGGTGGGTCTCTTCCCCGGCGACGATCGCGTCTTCTCGCTGACGCTCGCCGCCTCGCCCGACGACGACACCTTGCGTGGAGTCGTGCATCAGCCCGCCTTCGAAGCCGTGGCGGCCGCGGTGCCCAAGGTGGCGCCCTGGGTCGATCCCGCCGTCTCCGAGCCGATCTCCAAGGTCCACGCGATGGCCAACCTCCGGAACACGCTGCGACGCTTCGTGGTCGACGGCGAGCCGGTGGCCCTGGGTGTGGTCGCGGTCGGCGATGCCGCCGTGCACGCCAACCCGATCACCGGCCGCGGTTGCACCTTTTCGTGGATGAGCGCCTACTTCCTTGCCGAGGCCCTACGCGAATCCCCCGACGATCTGCGGGGCCTGGCCCTCGCCATCGATGGCCGCGTCGAGGAGGAGGTGGTCCCCTGGTTCCGGATGCAGGTTCAACAGGATCGCGACGCGATGGAGACCGAGCAGGCCCTCCTGCGCGGCGAGGACCCCTTCCAGGCCACGATGCCCGACGGCAGCAACAACCCCAAGGCCTTCATCCGCTCGATGATCCGCGAAGGCCTCCTACCCGCCATCCGCAGTGACGTCGTGGTGATGCGCCGCTTCATGCGCCTCATGAACCTCCTCGATCCGCCGAAGGATCTCTTCACCGACACGGACTTCCTCGGGCGCGTGCTGGCGGTCTACAACAAGCGCCAGGAGCGCACTCCGCCGCCCCTGGGCCCCTCTCGAGACGAGATGGTGGGGATCCTCGAGCGGCTGGCTGCCTAGCGGGGTCTCCGGAGCTTCGACGCGGGCTGTCCACCGCTCGGCGCGGAAGGGCCCTTCTGCATCGCCGAGGCGGCGCGATGGAATCGCTGGCCTGCGTAGGTCGCCCCCACGTGTCATGAGGGCCGAGGTTGCGTATCGTGATGCCCCCATCCCAAGCTTCCCCAACCGTGCGCCCATCGACGCCGCGCGGTGCAAGACGACGAGGAACCTGCCGTGCCTGGACTCGAGAATACGACCGAGATGTTCGACCTGCGGATGTCGGAGGGCGCAAAGCCGCTCTTCGAGCAGGTCAAGACCTTCGTGAAGGAAGAGGTCGAACCGGTCACCGTCGACTTCTACCGGCTCGGCGAGGGTCGGGAGGAGCGCTGGTCCTGGGAACCCAAGCAGCTCGAGCTGCTCGACGGCCTCAAGGCGAAGGCCAAGGCGCAGGGTCTCTGGAACTTCTTCCTGCCCGACGACGAGACGGGCCAGGGGCTCAAGAACCTCGACTATGCCTACATCGCCGCAGAGCTGGGCAAGAACCCCATCGCTTCGGAGTGCCTCAACTGCTCGGCCCCGGACACCGGCAACATGGAGGTGCTGGAGCGGGTGGGCACCCCCGAGCAGAAGAAGCAGTGGCTCGAGCCCCTGCTGAACGGTGAGATCCGCTCCGCCTACGCGATGACCGAGCCGGACCTCGCCTCCTCGGACGCGAAGAACATCTCGTGTCGCGCCGAGCTCGACGGCGACGAGTGGGTGATCAACGGCGAGAAGTACTACATCTCGGGCGCCGGAGATCCGCGCTGCAAGATCATGATCGTGATGGTGCAGACCGACCCCGATGCGCCGCCGCATCTCCGTCAGTCACAGATCCTGGTGCCCACGGACGCGGCCGGCTTCGAGATCCTCGGCGCGATGCACGTATTCGGAAGGGACGATGCGCCGCACGGCCACATGCACCTGCGCTTCGACAACTGCCGTGTTCCCAAGGAGAACATCCTGCTCGGCGTGGGACGCGGCTTCGAGATCTCCCAGGTGCGGCTCGGCCCCGGCCGGATCCACCACTGCATGCGCTCCATCGGGGCGGCCGAGCGAGCCATCGAGCTGATGTCGAAGAGAGCCCTGACGCGCACGGCCTTCGGAAAGCAGATCTCGAACCTGGGCAAGACCGCCGAGGTGATCGCGAAGGCGCGAATCGACATCGAGGCCATGCGCATGATGGTGCTCAAGGCCGCGAAGGCGATGGACGTGCTGGGCAACGCCGAGGCGCGCGTCTGGGTGAGTGCGATCAAGGCCATGGTCCCCGAGCGCGTCTGCCAGATCATCGACCAGGCGATCCAGATCCACGGCGCGACGGGCGTCTCCCAGTGGACTCCCCTCCCCGAGATGTACGCCAGCCAGCGCACCCTTCGCCTGGCCGACGGTCCCGACGAGGTGCACTGGTTCGTCGTGGGCCGGTCCGAGCTCTCACGCTGGGCGGAAGAGGGTGCGAGCGAATACGACCCGAAGGCTGAGTTCCTGGCCAAGCCGCGGATGGGCAAGATGTTCACCGGTCCCTGAGCCTCGTCTGCCCCTGGCTCCCTGGCCGGCCGCTCGGGCTGCGTCCCGCGCCCGGGATGGCGACCCCATCTGGAGACGACATGAAGGATCCCGGCGCCGCATCCATCGAAGCCTTCCGGTCGGAGCTGGTCGAGTGGCTGCGGGTGAGCTGCCCGGCCTCGCTGCGACCAGGTGCGAAGCCGACCGAGGAAGACCGGGCCGCCTGGCAGCAGGCCTTCTGCGCCCGCGGTTTCACCACGCCGACCTGGCCGAGCGAGTATGGTGGCGGGGGGCTCTCCAAGGCCGAAGCGCGAGTGCTCGCGGAGGAGATCCCGCGCGTGGCGAGCTGGTTCCCGGTGGCCAGCTTCTTCGGCACCTCGATGCTGGGCCCGGTACTCCTCGAGTTCGGCAATGAAGAGCAGAAGAAGGAGCACCTTCCGAAGATCACGCGCTGCGAGATCCAGTGGTGCCAGGGTTACAGCGAGCCCGGCGCGGGCTCGGACCTCGCGAGCCTCCAGACCCGCGCCGTGCGCGACGGAGATCACTACCTGATCAACGGCTCCAAGATCTGGACGACAGGGGCGAACCAGGCGGATTGGATCTTCTGCCTGACGCGCACGGATCCGAGCGCCCCCAAACACGACGGCATCAGCTTCATCCTCTTCGACCTGCATCAGCCGGGTGTCACGATTTCGCCGATCGAGCTGATCAGCGGCGCTTCCGAGTTCTGTCAGGTCTTCTTCGAGGACGTGAAGGCCGAGGCGCGAAACCTGGTCGGTGAGCTCAACGGGGGCTGGACCATCGCCAAGCGCCTGCTCGAACACGAGCGGGCCATGCTCTCGGGGGGTACGGGACGCCCCAGTGACAGCCCGCGGGCACGGAAGGGTCCGCCGCCGGCTCCGAAGAGCGCATTGGCCGAGTCGGCGAGGCCCCATCTCGGTGAGGCGGAGGGTGAGCTCGCCGATCCGGTCCTGCGGCACCGCATCGCCCAGTGGGAGATGGACGCGCTCTGCTTCGGGCTCACACTGAGGCGCAGCGGGGAGCAGGCGCGGGCAGGGCAGGGCCCCGGCCCCGCGACCTCCATGTTCAAGCTGTATGCGAGCGAGATGAACAAGCGCCGGTCCGAGCTCCTCATGTCCGTGCGCGGCGCCGCGGGTCTGGGCTGGAGTGGGGACGACTTCGAGCCCCTCGACCTGATGGAGACCCGGGGCTGGCTGCGCTCCAAGGGCAACTCCATCGAGGGCGGGACCTCCGAGGTCCAGCTGAACGTCATCGCCAAGCGGGTGCTGGGCCTGCCCGACTGACACGCCGACGCGGGTGTCCTTCCCCCATCGCCTCCCAGGCGACCCACGAGAGGATCCATGAGCCTGGTATTGACCGAGGAGCAGGAGCTCATCCAACAGGCGGCCGCGGAGTTCCTGAAGGAACGCGCGCCGATCGCCCACCTTCGGGCGCTGCGCGACGAGGAAGACCCGACGGGGTTCTCGAGGGCGATCTGGAAGGAGATGGCGGAGCTCGGCTGGCCAGGGATCCCCTTCGCCGAAGACCATGGCGGCGCCGGTCTCGGCATGGCCGAGCTGGGAGTGGTCCTCGAGGAGTGCGGGCGCACCCTGGCTCCCTACCCCTTCTTGTCGACGGTCGTGCTGGCTGGCGGGGCCGTGGCGCGGGGAGGCAGCGACGCCCAGAAGCGGGAGATCCTGCCCGGCCTCTGCCGGGGTGAGACCCTTCTCGCCCTGGCCTTCCAGGAGACGGGGCGTTTCGATCCCTGGGTGATCGACAGCAAGGCCGAGAAGACGGGAGACGGCTTTTGCCTCTCCGGTCGGAAGACCTTCGTGCTCGAGGGCCACGTCGCCGACCGGCTCGTGGTCGTCGCGCGGACGAGTGGCGCGAGCGGAGAACGGGAGGGCCTGACCCTCTTCCTCGTGGATCCGGCGACGGATGGTTGCGAGCTCACGCGCTCGGCGCTGATCGACAGTCGCTACGCAGCGCGGGTTTCGCTCTCGGAGGTGGTCGTCGGAAGGGATGCCGTCCTGGGTGAGGTCGACCGGGGCGCGGAGATCCTGGACCCGGTCTTTGACCGCGCCACGGCGGCTCTCTCCGCCGAAATGGTGGGCCTCGCCTCCGAGGCCTTCGAGCGCACCATCGCCTACCTGAAGGACCGCGAGCAGTTCGGCGTCCGCATCGGCAGCTTCCAGGCGCTGAAGCACCGCGCGGCCGAGATGTTCTGCGAGCTCCAGCTGGCCCAGGCCGCCGTGCTGGATGCCCTACGAGCCCTCGATGAGGATCGTCCCCACGCCGCACGCATCGTGAGCGCGGCCAAGGCGCGCTGCTCGGACGCGGCGAGCCTCATCACATGCGAAGGCCTGCAGATGCACGGTGGGATCGGCATGACCGACGAAGAGGACATCGGCCTCTTCCTCAAGAGGGCGAAGGCCGCCGAGCTGACGCTCGGCGATGCGGCCTACCACCGCGATCGTTTCGCTCGTCTGACGGGGTTCTGACAGGAACTCGCCCCACAAGGAGGCTCTTGGCCATGCTCTCGAAGGAGAACCCGTGGCTCGCCCCGCTGGCGATCGCCTGTCTCCTGGCGCTGGTGCCCGGCTGCGCGGAGCCCCCGCCTCCCCCTCTCTCGGGAGGTTCCGTCGCCACATGGACCGCCTATGGCGGAATGCCGGGCGGCACGCACTACTCGCCGGCCAGCCAGATCACGCCCGGCAACGTCCGTTGGCTGAAGCTCGCGTGGGAGCACCGTTCGGGCGACATCCGGGAGGCCCGCGGCCCCGGTGGTGAGGGCCCGCCGATGCCCGCCAGCGGCTTCCAGGCGACCCCGATCGTGATCGACGACACGCTCTACTACTGCTCCTCCTTCAACAAGGTCTTCGCGCTCGACGCGGAGAGCGGCGAGGAGAAGTGGCGTTTCGATCCGGAGGTGGACAAGGACGGCTTCCTGCTGGCGAACTGCCGCGGCGTCAGCAGCTGGCGCTCGGGAGAGACGGGCTTCTGCGAGCACCGGATTCTCCTTGGAACCCTCGACGTGCGGCTGATCGCCCTGGATGCCGAGACGGGGCGTCGCTGTCCCGACTTCGGGGAGGGCGGTGAGGTGGACGTCACTCATCGCATCTCGAAGCACCTGCCGATCGAGTACAGCATCACCTCGCCGCCCGCGATCCTGAAGGACATGGCGATCACGGGCTCCCTGGTCCTCGACAACACCCGCACGGACGCGCCCAGCGGGGTGGTGCGGGCCTACGACGTGCGCTCCGGGGAGCTGCGTTGGGCCTGGAATCCCATTCCTCCCGGCATGGAGCCGCTGAACGAGGACGGCACCTACCGGAGCGGAACCACCAACGTGTGGTCGATCATCTCGGTCGACGAGGAGCGCGGCCTCGTCTTCGTCCCCACGGGCAACACCAATCCCGACTACTTTGGAGGCCATCGCAAGGGGCTCGACCACTACTCCAGCTCCGTGGTCGCCCTGGACGGCGACACCGGCGAGGTGGTCTGGCACTACCAGATGGTCCACCACGACCTCTGGGACTACGACACACCGGCGCAGCCGACGCTGATGGACCTGCGCCTCGACGGCAAGACGATACCGGTCGTCGTGCAGGTGACGAAGATGGGCATGACCTTCGTGCTGCATCGGGAGACCGGTGAGCCGGTCTTCCCGGTGGAGGAGCGTCCGGTTCCCCAGGATCCGGTGCCGGGCGAGTACCTCTCGCCGACCCAGCCCTTCCCCACGCACCTCCCGCACCTGCTGCCTCCCATCACCGCGGACGACGTCTGGGGCTTCACCTTCTGGGACGAGGGTGCCTGCCGCGAGCGCATGAACGAGCTGCGCAACGACGGCATCTACACCCCCCCCTCGCTGCGCGGCTCGGTCCTGTACCCGAGCAACGGGGGAGGGAACAACTGGGGGTCGCCGGCCATCCACCTCGGCGAGCAGATCATGCTGGTCGTGACGTGGCGCTTCGCCGCCACCTCCAGGCTGGTTCCCCGCGACCAATGTGAAGACATCCCCCAGCAACAGCTCGGTACGCCCTACTGCGTCGAGACCGGCATCGTCTCCTCTCCCCTCGGCGTGCCCTGCACCGCGCCGCCCTGGGGCACCCTCGACGCGATCGATCTGGCCGCGGGGAAGATCCGCTGGAGCATTCCGCTCGGGACGACCCGCGACATGGCGCCCTTTCCCTTCTGGTGGATCAAGGGAGTGCCGGGAATCGGAGGGCCCATCGTCACCGCGACGGGGCTCGTGTTCATCGGCACCGCCACGGAGCACGTGTTCCGCGCGCACGATCTCGCCACCGGCGAGGAGCTGTGGCAGGCGGATCTGCCCACCTCGGCCAACTCGGTTCCGATGACCTACCAGGTTCGTCCCGACGGCCGCCAGTACGTGGTCGTGGCGGCCGGTGGGCACTGGGGAGCGCCCAATCCGCCCGGCGACCACCTGATGGCCTTCGCGTTGCCGGAGTAGCAGGGAGGGACCCGCATGGGGAGTCCGATCGACTGTGTGAAGCGAGTGATCGAATGCGACAACGGGCGCGATGCGAAGGGCTATCGCGCCGTCCTGCACGACGACTACGTCTCCTACGTGCACGGCAAGGAGATGACGGTCGGCCCCGAGGCCGAGGTGGCGGCCATCGAGGGCTGGTGGTCCGCGGCCAGCGACGTCCACCTCGAGCCCCTCGCTCTCGTCGAGACCGACGGACTCGTCACGCTTCGCTACACCCTGACCGGAACCCACGACGGCGACCTCTTCGGTCAGCCCGCCACCGGGAGGAAGTTCCACGTCGAGAACTGCACCCTCCTGCAGGTCGTCGACGGCAAGGTGTCCCGCGCCTACCGCTACTCGGACACGCTCGGCCTGATGAGCCAGCTCGGAGTCCTGCCCGGGGCTGGAGACTGAGCCGGGCCCCGTCGGCGTGTGCCAGGGCTCTCCCGACTAGGCCACCACCCCCTTCGAGCGCAGCTCGGCGATCGTTCCCGCATCCCGGCCCATCTCGCCCAGCACCTCGTCGGTGTGCTGGCCCTGCTCGGGGGCCATCCAGCGCGGCTGCCAGGGCGTCCCGTGGAAGTCGCAGGGTGAAGCGGGGAGGAGCGTCGTGGCCCCCTGGTCCGGCACCTCGCACAGGGCGCCCGCTGCGTGCACCTGCTCGTCGGCCAAGACCTCTTCGAGATCCTGCACGGGCGACCACCAAAGGTCGGGCTCGGCGGCGAAGACCTCCGACCATTCCGCACGCGTCCTGGTGGCGAACGCTTCGTCGAGGGCCGTGATCAGGACCTCCGAATTCGCGGCGCGCGCCTGCGCATCGACGAAGCGCGGATCCTCGAGCCACTCCGGGTGCCCCGCGGCCCGCGCCAGCGGGGGCCAGTGGCGATCGCCCTCGAGCCCCACGATCCAGAACCAGCGCCCCTCCTTGTCCTGGTAGTTGTTGATGCAGGGGTTGCCCATCGTCTTTCGATCGGCGACCGCCAACCCGACGCCGAAGCGCAGGGACGCGGCCAGGTCGAAGCTCAAGGTGTAGACGCCCTCGCGCAGCAGGGAAGTCGAGACGAGCTGGCCGTTGCCGGTCTTCTCCCGCGAGTAGAGCGCGGCGGCCACGGCGCCCGCGGCCGCGAGCCCGGTGTTGTGGTCTCCCATGCCGCCACGCTGGAAGGGAGGGTGGGCGCCCGGCTGTGTGAGCATGTGGGCGATCCCGGAGCGCGCCCAGAAGGCGGCGATGTCGTAGGCGGCGCGGTCCCTGTCGGGGCCCTCCAGGCCGAAGCCCGTGATCGCGCAATAGACCAGCTGCCCGTTGCGGGCCAGCAGGGATTGGGGATCGAAGCCGATCCTCTCGAGGCCGGCCTGGCGGACATTCGTCACGAAGACGTCCGCGTCGTCGACCAGCTCGAGGCCCAGCTCCTGGCCTGCCGGAGTGGCCAGGTCGATGACGATGCTGCGCTTGCTCCGGTTGTCCATTTCGAAGGGAGGGTTGAAGGGCAGGTCGCTTCCGAGCATGGTGGCGAAGAGCCGGGCGGGATCGCCGATGCCCGGCGGCTCGATCTTCACCACGTCGGCGCCCCAATCGGCCAGGATGCCGCCCGCAGCGGGCCCCGCGACCCACACCCCCATCTCCAAGACCTTCACGCCGTCCAACGGACCCATGGATCGCCTCCTTGCTGCGGCTCGTGCCAGGGGACTGTAGCTCCAGCCGCTCCCTTCCCATGCCGATGAGGGGGCCATGCGTGAGATCGCGATCCTCGTCCTCGCCTTGCTCCTGGCGCCTAGTCTCGCATGCAATCGGGTCGAGACGACGCCGCAAGCGGCGGCCGCCTCCACGCCGGCCGGCGCGCCGGACCAGGCGCTCCGCCTCCAGCTCTCCCTGGACGATCGCTTCCGACCCGCTCGCCGGGAGGGCAAGGCCATCGTGATGCGCCTCCCGGACCTGCCCGACGTCGAGCTTTGGCTGGTGGTGGGCCGGGATCCCGTCAGCGGGCCCGTGCCGGGCCGCGCCGCCCTCGTCCAGAAGGCCCTCGCCTTCCTGGAGCCGATCCACGGCGAGGTCCAGGTCTCGACCACCGAGCAGGGCGACGACCTGCTGGCCTTCGACGGTCCGAAGCCCGACGGGAACCGAACGCTGCACAGCTACAACTGGATGCTGATCCGCCCGGGAGCCGATTCGATCCTGCGCGCGGACCTGTCCCTGCGCATGCCCGACCGCTGGGTGGCGGAACCCGCGATGAAGGGCCTCGTGGAGCACGTGTCGGAGCGTCTGGCGACGGCGAGCTTCGAACCGGGCGCCTGATCCGAGACGCCCGGCTTCTCCGCGTCGACCCGTTTCGGCGCGAGGCCGCCGGCGGGGTACCCTCCCGCCGTGAAGCCCCCCCTCAGGTTGCTCGACGTGCGCTTTCCAGGTCGCCCCGCCTACGACACGGCGGTCTCGCGCGCCCTCTTGACCCGCGTGGCGGCCGGCGCTGCGCCCGAGACGCTGCGCCTCTACGTCCCCGAGGACGTCGTCGCCTTCTCGGTGCTCGACCGCGTACGGCCAGGCTTCGCCGAAGCCCTTCGCGTGGCCCGCGAGCAGGGCTTCGAGGCGATGCTCCGCCTGGCGGGCGGCCGGGCCGCGGTCTTCACGACCCAGAGCCTCGCCTTTGCCTGGTGCATCCCGGCCGCCGAGGCGCGCAGGGACATCGCGGCGCGCTTCGACCGGTTGGCGCGGATCGTGCGCGAGGCGCTCTCCTCCATTGGGGTCGACGCGAGGATTGGAGCCGTGCCCGGGGAGTATTGCCCGGGGGAACACAGCGTGAACGCGCGTGGCGAGCGGAAGCTGATGGGAGTCGGGCAGCGGATCGTGAAGGGAGCTGCGCACGTGGGCGGAGTGATCGTCGTGCGGCAACCGGAGCGGGTGGCGCGGGTCCTCGAGCCGATCTACGCCGCCATGGAGCTCCCCCTCGACAACGCCGCAACCGGTGCCGTCGATCAGGAGCTCCCCGGAGTGGGGCTCGCCGAGGTGCGCGATGCCCTGTTGCGGCGTTTCGCCCGGGAGGCGGAGATCCACCGGACCGAGCCCGACGCGGAGCTCCTGGCCCTGGCCGAGACCGTCGAGTGCGAGCACCAGCTCTAGCTCGGACCTGCTCGCAGCGCGCTTTCGGTCTAGCTCCCCGGCGGCCCGGGCTTCCGGGCCGGACGCCCCTGGCGCC
This sequence comes from Deltaproteobacteria bacterium, assembly GCA_002687015.1. Lineage (GTDB taxonomy): Bacteria > Myxococcota_A > UBA9160 > UBA9160 > UBA6930. Next base: position 22,201 of record NYZB01000153.1, on the reverse strand, counting down.
AGAGTGCCTCCGCCTCGTGCGCCCGCACGGCCGGGCTGAACAGGAAGCCCTGCATCTCGTCACACTGCCACTCGGTCAGGAGATCCCGTTGTCCCTCCGTCTCCGCGCCTTCGGCGACGATCCGCAGTCCGAGTGCCTTGCCCATGGCGATGATGCCGCCGGTGAGGGCCGCGTCCTCGGCCTTGTCCTCGATGTGCTGGATGAAGGAGCGATCGATCTTGAGGATGTCGACGGGCAGCTTGCGCAGATACGAGAGGGACGAGTATCCGGTCCCGAAGTCGTCGAGGGCGACCCGCATGCCATGGGCGCGGATGGCCTGGAGCTGCTGGATCACCTCCTCCGTGTCGCGCAGGACCACGCTCTCGGTGATCTCGAACTCGAGGCGCCGCGGATCGATGTCGGCCTCGGAAGCCTCCCTCAAGATCCGGTCCGCGAGGCCGGGCTGGCGGAACTGCTCGGGTGACAGATTCACGGCGACGCTTCCCTGGCACGTGCCGTTCTGGTCCCAGGCGGCCACCTGGCGGCAGGCCCGGCGAATCACCCACGCGCCGAGGCGTGAGATCATGCCCGTCTCCTCTGCGACCGGGATGAAGTCGCAGGGTCCGACCATCCCGAGTTCCGGGTCGTCCCAGCGGAGCAGGCCCTCGAAGCCGGTGATGGCACCCGACTCGAGGGAGAGCTTGGGCTGGAAGAAGAGCTCGAAGTGCGAGGCGTCCAGGGCCTTGCGCAGCTTCCCCTCGAGGATCAAGCGCCGCAGGGAGAGCTCGTTCATCGACTGGGCATAGAACTGGTAGTCGCCACGGCCGCGTTCCTTGGCGGCGTACATGGCCGAGTTCGCGTTTCGCAGCAGCTCCTCGGGGTTGTTGCCATCGCTTGGGAAGACCGCGATGCCCACGCTGCCTCCCACCACCACCTCGTGGCCCTGGAGGGAGAAGGGCTGCGAGAGCCCGTCCAGCAGGCGACGCGCCACGGCCGCCAGGGCCTGCTCGTCGTGCAGCTGGGGAATCAGGATCGTGAATTCGTCGCCTCCGAAGCGCGAGACGGCGGTCTGCTGCTCGGCCCAGGCCGGATCGCTGCGAGCGACGAGGTCGGCGCCGCGCACGCTCATCACCAGCCGGTTGGCCACCTCCGAGAGGAGGGAGTCACCGACCGAATGGCCGAAGGTCTCGTTGATGCGTTTGAAGTGGTCGACGTCCAGGTAGAGGACCCCCACCTTCCGGTCGCCCGTGCGCGCGTGCCGGATGGCCAGCGCCAGTCTCTCCTGGAAGAGGCGGCGATTGCCCAGGCTCGTCAGGGGATCGTGGGAAGAGAGGAAGCGGACCTGCTCCTCGGTCCGCTTCCGTTCCGTCATGTCCTGGAGGGTGCCCTCGAGGCCCGCGGCGGCCCCCTTCGCATCCATCAACATGCGGATCTGGCAGCGCAGGATCCGCTCGCTGCCATCCGGGCGGACCACCCGATGATCGACGCTCGAAGGCTCTCCGCCGTCGCGGCATCGCCGATAGGCGTCGAGCATCGGCCCGCGATCGTCGGGATGGATGCGCTGCGCCAGGGTCTGGATGCTGGGCTCCTCCTGGGGCTCGACCCCCAGGATCTCCCAAAGGGCATCCGAGCCCGAGAAGCTCCCGTCGTCGAAGTCGATCTGCCAGCTGCCCATCAGCGCCAGGCGCTGCGCATTGGCGAGCCGCTCCTGGCTCCGGCGAAGGGCCTGCAGATTGGACCCGGCTCGCAGCAGGTAGCGCAGCCGGTGGGAGAGGATCAACCAGTTGATCGGCTTCGTGATGAAGTCGGTGGCGCCGACATCGTAGGCGCGCTGGATCGCGCTGGCATCGTCCATGCCAGTCATCATGACGACCGGGACGTCGTGGCCGCTCTCGCGCCCCCGGATCGCCTCGCAGACCTCGAAGCCCGACAGCTTCGGCATCTGGACGTCCAGCAGGACCAGCTCGGGCGTCCGCTCCTCGAAGCCGTCGAGGCCGGCCTGGCCATCGGCCGCTTCGACGGCCTCGAGACCCTCGCGCCGAAGTCCCCGAACGAGGAAGCTCCTCACGCCCTCGTCGTCGTCGACGACAAGCACTCGGGGTCGTTTGCGTCCGTGCTCGTCCACTCTCGCCTCGGCTGCCTTCACGCGGCCCGCGGCGCCGAGAGGCGCCGCTCCGGAGGCGTCATCGGCGTCTCGGGCCGCCGGCTTTACACGGTCTCGACCGCGAGGGAAAGGGATCCCTTCGAGCGGGGGGAATCGACCGAACCCGACCCAGGAAAGCCCCGGGTCTACTCGGCGAGTCGGCCGATCTGACGACGGGAGAGGTGCCCCGCCCTCTCCATCCAACGCAGCGTGTCGGCGTAGCTCTCACGGATGGGCCGGATTCTGAGGCCCAACGCCTCGCTGCCGGTGCAGGGCGCGGTACCGGGCCACTGGCTGGCGAAGCGCATCGTGTCCAGGGTGAGCGGGAAGTTGAAGTCCTTCACGCGCTTCACCTGGTCACCGACCCAGCCCAGAGCGCGCAGCAGGCGCCCGGGAATGACCAGGTAGCGCAGCCGCGTCCCGGTCAGCGACTCGATGAAGTCCGGGAGCTCGTACCAGCTCACCGTCTCGCCAGCCGCCGCGAAGCGGCCGGGCGGCCCTTCGTGCTCGACGAGCCGACGGTGCAGCTCGGCCAGGTCGCGCACGTCCACGATCTGGAAGCCGGTCGAGGTCTTGATCGTCAGGTCACGGAACCACGTATAGAGGGCGTGGTTGGCACCGCTGATGCCCGGATCGTCGGGTCCGATGATGCCGACCGGGTAGGACACGTGGATCGGCGCTCCCTCGGCCTGCAGGTGCCGTACGTAGCGCTCGGCCCGGGCCTTCGACTCGCTGTAGGCCGTGCTGCCCGCCGGGATGGGCATCTCGGGGTGCAGGGGAGTGCAACCCGGAGAGAAGAAGATCGCCAGGCTGGAGACGTGGACGATCCGTCCCACGCCCTGCTCGGCCGCCTGACCGATCACGTTCTCGACGCCCTCCAGATTGGTTTCGAGCACCTGTCTCGCCTCGGCGGCCTTCAGACTCACCATGGCCGCCGCGTGGACCACGGCCTCGCAGCCCGCGAGGGCGTCGCGGACGGAAGCCGCGTCCCGCACGTCGCCGACGACGAGCTCGTCGGGGCTGATGGCTCCGGGGCCGAAGACGCGCTCGACCTTCTCGGGGTCGCGAACCAGCAGCCGTGTCTCGTGACCCGCCGCACGGAGTGCGCGGACCGTATGCGAGCCGGTGAAGCCCGTCCCACCGGTGACCATGACCCTCAAGCCGCACTCCTGGAAATGTCGATTCTGGGGGAGCTCTCGTCATCGCGGCCGGAAGGGCCCCATGGCCACGGAGTCACGGGGAATCCGAACCGGAGGCTTCGGCAGTTTCCTTCGCCGAGCTGAGCGCCTTCGGCCCACTTTCGTGCTTCGAGCAGGTGCCCCGTCGCCTCCGGCAGATGCCGGGCGGGTGCGTTCATGGCGTCGGCCTTGCTGCTCGGGCTGGTGACATGGGCGCTCCTCGGCCCGCGATCTTACGCGGCGCGGGCGGGAATCGCGATAGACTCGCTGGCCACGACCCCCGCCGCGACCAAGGAAGGAACCGCCCATGCGTGCCGCCCTGCTGGAAGAGCCCGGACAGCCCCTCGCCCTCGTCGACGACATCGACATCCGCGCGCCCCGTCAGGGCGAGGTCAAGGTGCGGGTTCGCCACTGCGGCATCTGTCATTCCGACCTGACCGTGGTCGATGGCGCCGTGCCCGGGGCGCTCCCCCTGGTGCTGGGCCACGAGGCCGGGGGCGTGGTCGAGGAGCTGGGCGAGGGCGTCACCGGTCTGGCGGAGGGGGATCAGGTGATCCTGACCCCCTGTCCCCCCTGCGGCACCTGTTACTGGTGCGTGCGCGCCGAGTGGAGCCTGTGCGTCAACTCGACCGGGATCATGACGAGTACCTTCCCGGATGGCAGCACGGGCCTGAGCCGGGGGGGCGAGCCGGTCTACCGGGGGCTCAACGTGGCGGGCTTCGCCGAATACACCGTGACCCAGGCCACGGGCGCGATCAAGATCCCGGCGGAGGTTCCCCTCGACGTGGCGTGTGTGATCGGATGCGCCGTGCAGACGGGTGTCGGCGCTGCGCTGAACACCGCGAAGATCGTGGAGGGCGCCACCGTTCTCGTCCTGGGCCTCGGAGGCATCGGCCTGTCCGTGGTGCAGGGCGCGCGCCTCGCCTCGGCATCCCAGATCATCGTCTCCGACCCCGTGGCCGAGCGCCGTGAGGCGGCGAAGCTCTTCGGGGCGACCCATCAGCTGGATCCGACGAGCGACGACGTGGTCACGGCCGCGCGGGACCTGACGGGCGGGATCGGGGTCGACTACGCCTTCGACGCGGCCGGCTCCGCCGCGCTCGTCGAGGCCGGTTACCACGCGGCTCGAAATGGGGGGACGATCGTTTGCGTGGGCGCGGCACCGATCGATCAGGGCATCAACCTGGCCCCCGCGGCGCTCCTCACGGTGTCCGAGAAGAAGGTGGTGGGCTGCATCCTGGGCAGCTCGAACTCGCTCCTGGAGGTTCCACGCCTGGTCGGCCTGTGGCAGGCCGGTCGCCTCGACCTGGAAGCCATGATCACGGCCAGGCGACCGCTCGAGGACATCAACCTCGCCATGGACGACATGCGCACGAGCCGGGGGATCCGGACGGTCCTGGAGATCTGAGCCCCGGTGCCCGGGCTCGCCCTCCGCGGATGCGGCTCAACTCCGTGCGGTCGCGATGCCGCGCGAGGTGAGGTAGCGGAAGCTCTCTTCGACCGCGTCCCACATGGAGCCGGCGCAGGCATCGAGCTCGACGAAGGGGAGGGCGTCCAGGGGCGCCGCGGCGACGGCGGCGGCCAGGTCCACTGCGCCCGTGCCCGCGGTCGTCATCGGCGAGTCGGGTCCGTCGGCCGGGCCGTCCTTCAGATGCAGCAGGCTGGCGCGGGTCCCCAGCTCGGCCAGCAGGGTGGGAGGGTCGCAGCCGGCCGTCTGGGCCCAGTAGACGTCGACCTCCAGCTGGACCTCCGGCGCGAGGCCGGCCACGAGGCGATCGAAAGCTGCGCCGCCATCGGGGAGGACGGTCCACTCCCAGAAGTGGTTGTGGTAGGCGAGGCCGAGGCCCCGCTCCGCGGCGCTCCGGGCCGCGGCGTTGAGGCGCGCAGCGACCGCGTCGACCGCGTCGGCGCTCTTGAACTCGTCGGGTCCGGCCACGGGGACGACCACGCGGGGGCTTCCCAGCGCCTCCGCCTCGTCGAAGACACGCGCCGCGTCGTCGCCGAAGGGCATGCCGTGGAGCGAGGCCACCTCCATTCCCGCGTCCTCGACCCGACTTCGCGTCTCCTCGGCCGTGAGGCCATGCCGCCCCGCGACCTCCACGTGTGCGAAGCCGAGCCGACCGAGTCGATCGAGCACGCCCGGGAAGTCGAGGGCTGCCTCCTCCCGCAGGGTGTAGAGCTGGATTCCGAGTGCTGCGGCCATGATCGCAGGATACCCGAGTCGATTCGCCCGGAACCAGCCAGCTCGGGTAGAATGCCGCCCGTGGCTGAGGTCCCCGAGCTCGAAGAAGAGGCACTCCTCGAGGAAGCCCGGCAGAGCACCGGCCTCTCCGACTTCGGCGACGACGAGTTCCGGGAGGGGCTGCGAGCCCTGATTGCGACGTACCGCGACAATCCCTTCACCGAGAGGGGTCGGAAGCGCAACCACCGACGTCTGGTCGGCCTGCTCTCGACCCGCCTGCGCATGGAGGCCGCGTGGAGCCAGCACCCGGAGATCCTGGAGCGTCCCGTGCGGCGGCCGGTGGTGCTGACGGGGCTGCCCCGCTCGGGCACCTCGGCCCTCTTCAACCTGCTCGGCGAGGATCCGGCCGCGCGCCCCCTGCGCCTCTGGGAGACCCAGTTCCCGGATCCCCTCCCGGATTTCTCACCGGAGAGGCGGGGTGAAGCCGATCCGCGCCGGGATGCCATCGAGGCGCACTACGCCAGATCCCGCGAGAAGAACCCCGAGTTCACCAAGATCCACTACACCAGTGCCGACACCCCCGAGGAGTGCGTCCTCGTCCACGCCTATGCGTTCCACGGTGTGCACCTGGGCATCGAGCCGATGATGGAGCCCTATCGGAGCTGGTACCCCGCCCAGGATCTCGGAGGCATGTACGCGTACCAGAAGAAGATCCTGCAGCTCCTGGACTGGCAGCGTCCGGGCGAGCGTTGGCTGCTCAAGGCGCCCGCGCACATGTGGGGGATCGACGCCCTGACGACCGTGTTTCCCGACGTCGCGATCGTCTGGAGTCACCGCTCGCCGCTTCGCGTCGTCGCCTCGATCTCGAGCATGACCCACGCGCTGATGGTGGGCCGCGAAGACCTCGACAAGACGGAGCTGGGGCCGGTGGTGATGGACTTCTACGCCACGTCGCTCGAGCGGGGGCTTGCCGCCCGCGACCGGCTCGATCCGGCCCTCTTCGTCGACGTGGCCCACGACGGCTTCGTCGCCGACCCCATGGGCGCGGTCCGACGCATCTACGACCACTTCGGTCTTCCCCTCTCGGACGAGGCGCGCGCGGCCATGAAGGGACGGGTCGCTTCTCATCCCAAGGGCGAGCACGGCAGCCACGACTACGGCCTCGAGGAGTATGGCCTCGACGTCGACACCGTGAAGGCGCGCTTCACGCCCTACGTCGAGCGCTTCGAGGTTGACTGGGAGTAGGCTCAGGCTGCCCGGCCCGGTCAGCTCCGGGCGCTGGCGAGGTGGCCCAGGCCGAGCTCCTTGGTGAGATGGTCTCCGCCGGCCGCCACCGTCTCCGGGTCGAGCCGGATGCCGGTCGCATCCGCGACGCGATTGATCCCGTCGAAGCTCGCAACGACCGAGGCTGCCTGGATCGTCGCGCTCTCTCCCAGCGTCGCCAGGCAGGTCGACCGCACGTCTTCGAGACCCTGGCCGCCATCCAGGACTGCGACAGCGAAGCGGCGGAGCAGTGCGCCGTGGGGCACACCGCCGTCCGGCTCCTCCGCGGCTCCGGTGACGGCCCGCACGTCGATCTCCTCGGCTTCCCCCTCGCTGCTCGCCCGGAGCAGCCCCGCATGGGAGATCGTTCAGTAGAAGCAGTCGTTGTGGGCCGAGGTGGCGGAGGCCAGCAGCTCGACCTGGGAGCGGTTCAGCCCGCCGGGGCCCACGGGGCCGTGGGTGCCGTAGTTGGGGGTGAATGCGGAGAAGAACCCTCGCAGCGCCTCGGGCACGGAGGTCAATGCGCGCGCGACGTTGAAGACGAAGCCCGGCCCGCTAGCGGCCCAGTCGTAGACCATCTTCAACTCGCCCTCGGCCCGCTCCGGGTCCACGATGGGCACCCAGGCCCGCTCGTCGACGGCGGCGCCCGGCCCCCGCGCACGGCTCGGCTCGCCCGCCTCGGGTTGCGGCAAGGGCCGCGGGTCCTGGGCCAACGCCAGGGCCAGGGAGTCCGCGATGGTGACGACGCCGACCACCCCGGTGATCTCGACGACCTCCTCGGGGAGGAGCCCGCTGGCGAGGGCCTCGGCGTACCACTTCTCGCTCAGTCGGCCCGGATCGCTGCTGATTCGGTGGACGGCGTCGACCGCCGGCACCGAGAGGGGCCCCTGCCCCTCGTGCTGGCCGGAGACCGAATAGGGAGAAAGGGCGGCTCTTCGTTCAACGCAGAGCCCGCAAGCGCGGGCCGCGCGAGTCTGCTCCGCGATCGCAATCCGCTCGGTGCCGGAGAACCAGCTACCCGCTGCCGCGATTCCCGCCCAGGCGGTGTCGAGGCCCGTGCTCGTCGGCTCGGTCGCTACGAGGTGCTGGCTCATCCGTTCTCCTCACCGGTGCCTTCTGCGGGAGGCCCCTCTACCCATGGACAGGGGCTGCGAGAGCGTAGCGTCGACTCCACCCAGGTGCGCGACGGTCGGATTCCTGCAGGGCGGCGGCCGGGTTCCAGGTCTCGACGGTGCGGGCCGCCACTAGAAGATCCCCTCGTAGGAGCCTCCGTCCAAGGAGATGTTCTGACCGGTGATGAAGCCCGCCTGGGCGCTGCACAGGAAGGCGCAGGCATCGCCGAACTCCGCGGGGTCGCCGAGGCGCCCGGCCGCGATGCTCGCTGCCTGTTCGGCGCGCGCCTCCTCGTAGCTGATGCCGCGCATCTTCATCACGATGTTCGCCATCTGGAGCTGACGGTCCGTGTCGAAGCGCTCCGGAAGCAGTGCGTTGATCGTGACGTTGTCCCTGGCCACGTCGCGAGACAGGCCCTTGCTGAGTGCGGTGAGCCCCGTGCGAGCGGTGGTCGAGAGGCTCATCACGGCCATCGGTGAGCGCACCATGGCAGAGGTGACGTTCACGATCCGGCCGAAGTGCCGCTCGCGCATCCCGGGAAGGACGGCCTGGATCAGGAAGAGGGGGGCGAGCAGGTTCGCTTCGAGAGCGCCCTGCCAGTCGCTGCGGTCGGTCGCCTCGAAGGGCTTGGGCGGGGGGCCGCCGTTGTTGTTCACGAGGATGTCGGGATCCGGACAAGCGGTGATCAGGGCCTCGCGCCCTTCTTCGGTGTTCAGGTCGCCCACCACGGGGGTGATCGCGCTGCCCGTGGCCTTCGCCAGCTCCGACGCGGTCGCTTCCAGGGTCGTCTTGTCCCGGCCATTGACGAAGACGGCCACGCCCTCTCGGGCCAGGGAGTGGGCGCAGGCCCGGCCCAGCCCCTTGCTCGATGCGCACACGAGAGCCTTGCGACCCGAGATTCCGAGATCCACGTCGTTCTCCCCGTGGTTCGATCGCCCCTATCATGGAGGATCCGTCCCCGGACTCCCACCTCTGCGAAGGAGGACTCCATGCGCCTCGTTACCTTCACCCATCAGGGCGCGACGCGTCTGGGCCGACTCGAGGGCGAGGAGATCGTCGATCTGGGCCAGGGTGCGCGGCCCGCCACGATGAGGGGGCTGCTCGCCGCCGGTCCCGACGCCCTGGCCGACGCCGGCCGTGCGGAGGGCCCGCGCGTGGCCCTCGCCGAGGCGAAGCTCGAGGCGCCCATCGGCGACCCGCAGAAGGTCCTGGCGGTGGGCCTGAACTACGCCGACCACGTGGCCGAGACGGGCCGCGAGATCCCGAAGCTGCCCCTGATGTTCAACAAGCAGGTCACGTCAGTCACCGGGCCCTTCGATCCGATCCACCTGCCGAAGGTGTCGGGCATGCTCGACTACGAGGGGGAGCTGGCCTTCGTGATCGGCAGGCGTTGTCGCCACGTTCCCAGAGAGCGCGCACACGAGGTGATCGCCGGCTACCTGATCGCGAACGACGTCTCGGTTCGCGACTGGCAGCGGCGCTCGCCCACGATGATGATGGGCAAGTCCTTCGACACCCACTGCCCGCTCGGCCCCGCCCTCGTGACCGTCGACGAGCTCGGCGGCAGTGCCGCAAACCTCGACCTCGAGACCCGCGTGAACGGCGAGCTGCGACAGCACTCCAACACGAAGGAGCTGATCTTCGACGGCGCCGACCTGGTCGAGCACCTGACGGCCGCCTTCACGCTCGAGCCCGGAGACGTCATCCTGACCGGCACCTGCAGCGGGGTCGCCGGCGCCATGGACCCGCCCCCGTGGCTCGTCGCCGGCGACGTCGTGCAGGTGCGCATCGAAGGCCTGGGAGCCATCGAGAACCGGGTCATCGAAGAGCCGGACACCCGGCTGCTCTAGCGAGGAGGTGTCATGCGGGTCCTGCTCGCCGTGCTGCTCCTGCTCGTCTCGGGCCCTCTTGGGGCCGAGGAGCCGACCGAGGGTGAACGGCGCGAGGCGCAAGGCGCCTGCCGTGAGCTCCAGGTGCGCTACGCGCTGCATCGGGACGCCGGAGAGCTCGAGGCCTGGCTGGACCTGTTCACGGAGGACGCCGTGATGAGCCTCGCCGGCCGCGAGAGCCGGGGCCGCGACGCGCTGCGCGCAGCTGCGGCCCAGCGCATGACCGGTGAGGCGCTGCGTCACGTCGTGTCGAACCAATCGGTGGAAGTGGAGTCCGTGGATCGGGCGCGCGGTAGGAGCTACGCCACGGTGATTGGCGCGGACGCCGGCGTGCCTGCGATCCGCGCGGTGGTCGAGTACTGGGACCGCTATCAACGCACGCCCCGGGGCTGGCGCATCGCCGAGCGGCGCACCGAGATCGTGTTCGCGGCCGTTCCGCCGCCCGCACCGCCTGAAGGCGGGCCGTGAACGCAGTGCGCATGGGGTGGCCCGGGCTCCGACCCGTCCTATCGTAGGGCCCTCCCGAGGAGGCCCCTTGAGCTACCGGCATCTGGACGTCGAGCGCCGTGGCGACATCGTGACCTGCACGATCTCGAATCCGCCGACCCATACGTTGACGGCCCGGGGGGTCGTCGAGCTGCAGAGGCTGGTCGACGAGCTCTCCCGGGACGACAGCGTGCGCGTCCTGGTCTTCACGGGCGCTGGGGACGAAGTCTTCATCCGTCACTACGAGGTCGGCGAGCTGGCCGATGCCTCTGAGCAGGCGGGCGACGCCGCCGCCCCGCCCGAGCCCGACGATGGGCCGCGCCTCCACCCGATGAACCGACTCTGCCTCTCTCTCGAGGCCCAGCGCTTCATCACCGTGGCCGCGATCAATGGGAGCACGGCCGGCGGCGGACTCGAGCTGTGCCTGGCCTGCGACTTCCGGCTGGCGCGGGAGGGCCCCTTCGTCCTGGGCTTGCCCGAGACCACGGTCGGAATCCTGCCCGGGGCCGGCGGTACCCAACGGCTGACCCGCTTGCTGGGGACCGCCCGCGCCCTGGATCTGATCCTGCACGGAAGGCTGCTCTCGCCCTCGGAGGCCCTGGACCTCGGCGTCGTGCACCGCGTCTACTCGAGCGAGGCCTTTGACGCCGATGTGCGCGCCTTTGCGGAAGATCTAGCGGGACGTGCGCCCATCGCGCTGGCGGCCGCGAAGCGCGCCATCCAGGGGGCCCACGACCGGTCCCTCCCGGAGGGCCTGGCCTTCGAGCAGGAGGCCTTCGCGGAGACCCTGCGCTCCGAGGACGCCGCGGGTGCGATGCGCGCGATGCTCGAGGGAAAGACCTGGCAATGGAAGGGGAAGTGAGACGATGGTGACCTGGCTCCTGCGCTTCGACATGCGAGCCCCGAAGACCCTGCTCGGTACCGGAAAGCCCGGCCGCGCCGAGCCCCAGGCCCTCTACGGCGCCGCCCTGGAGATGGCCCGTTACGCCGACGAGCACGGCGTCTACAACATCACGCTCTCCGAGCACCACGGCGTCGACGACGGCTTCCTGCCCTCGCCCATCGCGCTCATGGGCGCGATGGCCGGCGCCACCAAGCAGGCCCGCCTCCACGTCTCCGCACTCCTCGTCCCCCTCTACGACCCGGTCAAGCTGGCCGAGGACCTCGTCGTGCTCGACCACCTGAGCCAGGGCCGCACGGGGATCACCGCCGGGATCGGCTACCGGCCCGAGGAGTTCTCGATGTTCGGTCGGGCCTGGCCCGGCCGGGGCAAGCTCTTCGACGAGTGCCTGGAAGTGATGCTGCGGGCCTGGCGCGGCGAGCGCTTCGAGTGGCAGGGTCGCGCGGTGCACGTGACGCCGGCTCCCTACACGGATCCGCACCCCGTGCTCTGGATGGGCGGCCAATCCACGACGGGCGCCCGCCGGGCTGCACGGCTGGGTCTGCCCTTCCAGCCCGCCAAGAACGACGACGAGATGGTGCAGCTCTACTACGACGAGTGTGAGCGCCTGGAAGTGGAGGAGCCCCTGGTCATCCCCCCCGGTACGGGCGAGATGTTCTGGATCTCCGAGGATCCCGACCGGAGCTGGGCCGAGATCGGTCCGCACCTCCTGCACGAGGCGACCTGCTACCGGAGCTGGCAGCGCGAGGGCCAGGAGTCGATCGTCACGTCCGAGGCCCTCACGGTGGAGGCCCTGCGCGCGGAAGGCCTCTACAAGATCCTGACGCCCGACGAGGCGGTGGCGCGAGCCGAGGCCGACGGTCCGGCCGCGGCCTTCCCCCTCTATCCCCTGTGCGGCGGCACACCGCCCGATCTGGCGTGGAGGAGCCTCGAGCTCTTCGTGGGCAAGGTCCTGCCACGGATCTCGAGCCTGGCCTGAGGGGCGCCCATCGCAAGCAGCGCCCGCCTGGGGAACGCAGCAGGCGCCGGGGTGGATTGCTAGCGTGGTGAAGATGTAAGAGCAGGACACGGACCGCGAACCGCCGCTCCGAACGCTTCTCCCTCGAGGAGGGTCCTGCTCGTGTCCCACGAATCTCCGCTCTCGAATCGCGTCGCCCTCTTGACCGGCCTCTCGCGAAGGGTTGGTATCGGCGCTGCCCTGGCCCGGCGGCTGCTCGCTGACGGTGCCTCGGTCTTCGCCACCGGCTGGTCGCCCCATGACGACGAGATGCCGTGGGGCGCCGACACCGATCGGGGGGCCGGCTTGCTGGAGGAGCTCGACCCCGGAGATGGCCGATTCCACTACCGGGAGGCCGACCTGGAGGATCCCTCCGTTCCGGACCAGCTGATCCGCGAGACGGTCGAACGCTTCGGGGGCATCGACATCCTGGTCGCCAACCACGCGCGGAGCTCGACCCAGTCCCTGGCCGAGGTCACGCCCCTGGAGCTCGACCGCTGCTGGGCGGCGAACGGCCGGGCGTGTGTTCTGCTCGCCCAGAGCTTCGGCGTGCACCACGATCCCGGGCGGCCCGGCCGCATGCTGCTCTTCTGCAGCGCCCAGCACATCGGCCCGATGGCCGGAGAGATCGCCTACGCGGTGACCAAGGGCGCCATCCACCAGATGACCGAGTCCCTGTCCGACGCTCTCCTCGACCGGGGGATCACGGTCAACTGCATCAACCCGGGCCCGACCGACACCGGCTACGCGCCGCCGAAGCTGCACCGGAACATCGCCGCCATGATGCCGGCGGGGCGCTGGGGGTTGCCCGAGGACGTGGCCAACCTGGCGGCCTGGCTGGTGAGCGACCAGGCGGCCTGGGTGACCGGCCAGGTGATCAACAGCGAGGGTGGCTTCCGGCGCTGGAAGCGGCTTCCGGCCGATCGCGGGCCGGTGGACGGCTGAGCGCGCTGCCGCTATTCCGCGGGCTCGCTCTCCCTGGCGGCCGCCCGGTACACGCCCTTCGCCATCAGGCTGGTCTCCTCTCGAGCCCGGCTCTCGAAGACCTCGGCGCGCACACCGTGGGCGCGCGCGTCGTCCGGCTCGGCCTGGACCGCCCACTCGGCGAAGTGGCAGGCGAGGTCGAGGCGGCCCTCAGCGGCCAGCGCCGCGGCCCGCTCCGCCAACGCGCGGGCCCCCCCGCCGAGCGCGGCCAACTGGGCGGCCACCTCGGCGTCGGGCGCGGGGTTCAGGTGGGCCGGGTTGCCGTCGTACCAACCGCCGTAGAGGCGCCAGAGATTGCGGACGATGAAGCGGGGATCGTCGTAGCTGGGGCGCAGGTAGGGGCGCTCGAGCAGCGCCTCGGGGATCTCGACGCCGTGCAGGACCTCGTCGAGACGCGCCCCCTCGTTCATCATGCGAAGGGTCTGCTCCACCAGGGTCTCGAGAAGGGTCGCGCTCTCCTCCAGGGCCCGATGCACCCGCTCGGCGCCCAGGATCGGCGGGCCGTGGCCGGGCAGCAGGCGCTCGGCGCCGAGCTCCTGCATACGGCGCAGTGCCCTCGCCCACTCCCGTGGGTAGCGCTGCACCTTCTGGGGGTTGCCGCAATTGGGCGAGGCCCAGATGAAGAGGTCGCCCGTGTAGAGGGTTCGCTGCGCGGGGAGCCAGATCCACAGGTGGTCGTCGGTCTCACCCTTGTCATGGAAGATCTCGATGGCGAGGTCGCCGATCCGAAGGGAGTGGTCGTCTCCGACGGTCTCGTCCGGGTAGCGGTACGTCTTCGGGAAGAGGGGCCGCGGAAAGCCGAATTGGCGCTGGTTGATGACGCCGTTGTAGCCGTTGGTCAGGACGTAGCGTTCGAAGCGGTCGGGGCAGGCGTGGTGGGCGAGAACCCGCGTCCGATCCCACCGCTTCTGGAGGGCCTCCTCTTCGAAGGGCGCCAGGCCAAACACGTGGTCCACGTGGCCGTGCGTGTAGATCGCGGTGTGCACGGGCTGGTCCGACCAGCGGCGGACCTGCTCGAAGAGCGGCTTCGCATGGAAGGCGCTGCTCGTGTCGAGGAAGACCAGGCCCTCCTCGCTGCGCAGGACCGCGACGTTCGAGAAGGCGGACATGAAGCCCAGCTCCGGGTCCAGCTCCTCGAACCCGACCAGGGCCTGGCCCGGGTGGACCTGGGTCTCCCGGAGTTGGCCTTGCCAGGCTCGTTCCGCCAGCTCGAGGACCTCTCCCATGGGCAGCACGCTACCACAGCGCTGCGCGGGCCAGGCTTCAGGCGGGTCGGCGAAAGAGCGCGAAGGCGCTGGTGTAGCCGTGCAAGAAGGTCTGCCCCGAGATCGGTCCGATCTCGCCGTTGCAGAAGAAGCCGCCCACGGGAACGCGGCCCAGACACTGGCGGAACAGGTCGCAGTCGTGGTCGGCGACGCCGTAGAGGCCCCGGCCCCGGTCCAGGCAGGAGAAGAGCAGGGCGCCGTGCGGCTGCGGAGCGAGCCCGGCGTAGCGTTCCAGGTGCTCGGCCAGGTCGGCGTCCGCCGTGTGGGCGTCCCGCACGTGGAACTGCACGACCTGGCGCTCTTCCAGGTGGGCAGCGACGTGCAGGGCACCGGTCTCCGGGTCGGCGCCGACCAGGTTGCGGATCAGGTAGTCGCCCTGCCCGTACTCGCTCTCCGCATCGCGCATGGCGATTCCGAGGAAGAGGGAGTTCTGGAACAGGGCGCGCTCTCGCGCGTCCCCGGCCGCGTCGAAGAGACGGCTCAGGATCTCGACCGGGGCCTCGCCGTCGATCTCGTGAACGACGCCCCCTTCCGCTCCGGTGACGAAGAGGGGCTGGCCGACGGGTCGGCAGCCCTGGGCGACCAGGCTGTCGATTCCGATCTCACCGTGGAGCGCGATCCCCGCGATTCCCGCCCGGGCCTGTCCGTCGGCCAGGTAGAGCAGGCTCTCGCCCGGCTCGCGGATGCCGCTGGCCACGCCGCCGACCTTGGTGCGACCGGGGTAGGCATGGTCGAGCTGGGCGAGGATTCCGTCGAGCTCGGCGGAGAAGGGATCCGCGAGGAGGACGAAGTCGCTCTCGGCCGGAATCGGCAGCTCGGGCAGGCGGCTGGCGGGAACGTGGAAGGGGTGAAGGGAAACGCCGGGAAGCGCCGCCCCGACCAGCGCCAGCCCGGGTCCCTCTTCGATCTCGCGACCCGCTCCGATCACGCTCTGGGCGTTGCATCCGAAGAGCAAGGCGCCGGGAAACTCCGAGCGCAGGCGCTCACCGATGCCGAGCATCACGTCCCGATGCTGTGCCGACACGAAGGCGATCAGCCAATCCGGGTCGGTCCCCGCGAGCTGTTCGCGAAGGCCATTGCAGGCGTCGGCCGCGGCACGGTCCGAATCGGGGAACTGGGAGACGGCGGAGGCCCAGAGCACGCCACAACGTAGCGCCGACTCCCGGTTCTCCACCGGAGGGGTTGCCGAAGCCGGCCGTCAGGGGGTGTGCTGGTCGCCGCGTCGTGCCTCCAGCGCAGCCTGGCCGGGCTCGCTCTTCGCGGGGTGCTTGGGAGGCAAGCTCCCTTGTCGCTGCCGCCGCCACCACTGGAAGGCGAGGAAGCCCACGACGCCCAGGACGGCCACCGCAAGCCATGCCCATGGGCGCTGGCCCTCCATCAGGTCGATGGCCCGATCGATCGCGTACACGAACAGGATCATCGGCGGCGTGAAGCCGACCAGGCTTCCCAGGAGGAAGGGCGCGAAGCGGATGTTCGAGACCCCGAGCGCCCAGTGCGCCGGCGCCGCCAGGAAGAAGAGCAAGCGCACGAGGATCACGGTACGCAGGGGCCGCGTCTCGGCACCGTCGGTGGCTCGTCGGACCCGATCCGGAAGCCGCGCCTGCACCCAATCGCGTGCGAACCAGCGCGCCGCCACGTAGGCGACCAGGCCCGCACCCGTCGCCCCGAGAATCGAGAGGATCACGACCAGCCAGTAGGGCCAGATCTGCGTAGCCGGCCCGACGAAGACGAGGCCAGGCACGCCCAGGGGCTCGATCAGGGCAAAGGCCAGCACGTAGAGGAGCGGGCCCAGCGGGCCCGACTCCCGCAAGAAGTCGCGGGCCCGCTCCGGCTCCGAGATCCACTCGATCAGCCCGCCCTGCCAGGCGCCCAGGACGAGCAACACGACGGCGGCGAGCGCGAGCCAACGGGGGTTCACGGGGCGCAGCCCAGGTCAGCTTGCAACGCGGATCGTCCTCCGGGGCGACCGGGGGACCATAGGGGCTAGGCGGGATCCTCGCCGGCTGTGGCCAGGGGAAGACGGACCTCGAAGGAGGAGCCCTCGCCCAGCACCGAGGTCGCCACGATCTCCCCGCCGTGCAGCTTCACGATCTCGTAGGAGACGAAGAGCCCCAGACCGGTGCCCTGGCCCGCTTCCTTGGTCGTGAAGAAGGGGTCGAAGAGCCGCCCCAGGTCCTCGGCCGGGATGCCCACGCCACCGTCGATGATGCGCACGGAGATGAAGGCGCCCTCGCAGCGGGTCACCACCTCGATGTCTCCCTCCCTGCCGACGGCGTCGAAGGCGTTGACGAGCAGGTTGAGGAAGACCTGCTCCAGCGAGCCCGCCGAGCAGCGGAGGCGTGGGAGCGGGCCGAGATGCTGGACCACTCGCAGCCGGTTGCTGCGCTGGCCCGAGGCCATGCGAAGGGCCTTTTCGACCAGCAGGTTGACGTCGGCGGGAGCGAAGGCGCCGCCACCGGCATGCGAGAACTCGCGGATGTCCTTCACGATCGAGATCGTCCGCTCGACACCTTCCAGACACTCGTCGATCAGCTCCTCGCAGTCCGTCACGGGGCCCGACGCAGCATCGTTTCCGCCGAGCCTCTTGCGGACGGTCTCCCATTCTCCCCGCAGCATCGAGAGGTTGCTGCGCACGTAGGCCATGGGGTTGTTGATCTCGTGGGCGATGCCGGCGGCGAGCTGGCCCATCGCTTCGAGCTTCTGGCCCTGGCGGAGACGTTCCTCCAGGCCTTCCGCTCGCTCAGGTCTTCGACGATGCCGAGGGCTCCCTGGACATGGCCCGCCGCATCGCGCACGGGTGTCGCGATGATCCGCAGGTCGGTGGTACGGCCCCACCGGAAGGTGTGGTGGTGCTCGCCGACCTGGGGCTCGCCCCGGGAGATGCATCGCTCGAAGATGCCGGCAATACCGGAGGCGTGGAGACGTTCGTTGCCAATCAGATCCTGGCCGACCAGGCCATCCAGGGAGGGCGCTCCGATCATGGCGACGAGCTGGTAGTTCGCCGCGACCACGCTTCCCTCGCGATCGAGGGCGATCACACCGATCGGCGCGTTCTCGAAGAGCCGGCGATAGCGTTCCTCGCTCTCCACGAGCTGATCGTGGGTGGCGCGCATCTCCCGGGTCCGCGCCTGGACGCTGCTCTCGAGATTGTGCTGCAGGCGCCTGTGCCGGGAGACCAGCAGGGTGTTGAGCCCGACGCCGAACACCAGCGGAGCGAATTCGGTCGTGGGCGGCGCGTCGATGACCCGCATGGCCGACAGGATCGAGAGCACCGCGATCAAGGCGTAGGCGGTCAGGCTGCCCAGGAAGATCTGGCGATCCACCACATTGAGCGCGGGACTCCGCATGACGAGGCTCGCGCTGTAGCCGAAGGCCAGAATCGCCATTGGCAGCAGCAGACCCATGGCCGGACCGGTGCTGACCGCCAGATGCTCCCGTCCGAACCAATCGAGGCGCGAACTCACCTGGCCCTCGACGAACCAGGGACTGAGGAAGATCAGCAGCCCCATCACCATGGCGAGGGCGCCGGCCTTGCTCCACGCTCGCCAGCCGAAGGGCTTGTCTGCCAGCGCGCGGGCCATGCCCACCGCGGAGAGCGCGAGCAGGGGGGCGGTCGAGGCCAATCCGCGCGCCGCCGTCAGCGCCGCGGCGGGCTCCGCGGTGCCCACCTGCACGAAGCGGAAGCCGAGGTAGGCGCCGGTCGTAGCGCACCAGAGCGCAACCCAGGCGTGGACCGGGTCCGCACGCCGGTAGAAGCCCAGGTGGAGCAGGGCCAGGGTTGCGGCCATGCCCATGCCAAAGGCCAGGGAGAGATCGCTGATGGCGGCGGGCGACATCTCCGGGCGTATCGGCGTGCCGCCCCCCCGCCCTTCAGCCTTCGTCAAGGCATGGGAGGGCGCGGGCCGCGGTGGAATTCCTCCCCCGAGCCCTCTAGGGTCTGCCCCCCAATGACAGACGACCAAAGCCCCGAGAAGAAGCGCGCCCTCGCCCTCCTGGTGGCCGGCGGGCTGGTCGGCGTGGCCCTCGCAGCCTGGGGCCTGCTTTCGACCGATCCGACGGTGGGCGGCCTGCCCGGCTCGGCCGTGGCCCGGGTCAACGGCACCCTGATCTTCACCGATGCCTATCAGCGCCTGCTCGCCGGGCTCGAGAGCGACACCCGTCAGGCGGTCTCGGACGACATGCGGCGTCGTGTCCTCGATCGGATGATCGACGAGGAGCTGTTGGTGCAGCGCGGCCTCGAGCTCGGCCTCGCCGAGAGCGACCGGCGGGTTCGCGCCGACATCACCTCCGCAATGATCCGTTCGATCGTGGTCGAGGCCGAGGACCGTCCGCCCGAGGAAGCGGAGCTCGAGCGCTTCTACTCCGAGGAGAGCGCCTTCTTCACCCAGCCCGGGCGGCTCCGGGTGCGTCAGGTCTTCTTCCGGGTTCGCCGCGGTGAAGAGGACGAGGCGGCGGTGGCCCGTGCCGCCGAGGTCCGCGCCCGGCTGGTCGCGGGGGCGCTCTTGGCCGAGATCCGCACGGAGCTCGGTGACTCCGAGGTGTCCCCCGTCCCCGACGCGCTCCTGCCGCCGGCCAAGCTGCGCGAGTACATCGGGCCCACCGCCCTGCGCGCCGTGATGGAGATGGCCGTCGGCGAGATCAGCGAGCCGGTTCGTTCCGGCACCGGCTACCACGTCTTCGTGCTCGTCGATCGGGAGGACGAGCGCACCCCCGGCTACGCGGAGATCCGCGATCTGGTGCGCAACGAGTGGGTGCGACGCGCGGGTGACCGCGCTCTCCGCGGCTACCTGGACGACCTGCGAGATCGCGCCGACCTGGTGCTGGCTGACGAGCTGCCGTGAGCCGAGCTCACGGGTCGATCTGCGCAGCGATCCTCGCGGGGGTTTCCGGGCTCGTCCTGCTGGCTGCCTCGCCTGGAGAGGCACACACACGCAGCACCTCCTACTCGAGCTGGGAGATCGACGGCGCACGGGTGCGGGTGCTGTTTCGCATCCCCCAGCTCGAGCTGACCCGGCTCCCCTGGGGCATCGTCTCGCCGCCCAGCCTGCCGCCGCCGCTCGGGGCCTACCTCGTCGGGGCGCTGCGCCTGGAGGTGGGCGGGGAGCCCTGCCTGTTGCGCTCGGGCCCGCGGGCCCTGAGCTCCCCCCCGGAGCGCGCGCTCATCGAGTGGGAGCTGCAGTGTCCGGAGGCCCCCCCGGGCGAGGATGCGCCGCGCTGGATCACGAGTGACGTGCTCAAGGAGGTGGCACCCAGCCACCTCCACTTCGCGCGCCTGCGCGGTGGCGGGGGAGGGATCACCGAGCGCGTGCTGAACGACAGCGAGCGGAGCTGGCGCTTGCCCGGGACCGGCCCCTCCGACCCGGGAGACGCCGAGGGCAGCGGCCTGCTCCGCTACATCCGGGTCGGGGTCGATCACATCGTGACGGGCTACGACCATCTCGTCTTCCTGCTCGGCCTGCTGCTCCTCGCCCGCCGCGTCGGCCAGGTCGTGACGATCGTGACGGGCTTCACCCTGGCCCACAGCTTGACCCTGGCGCTGGCGGCGCTGGGTCGGCTGCAGCCCGAGGCCGCCGCGGTGGAGGCGCTGATCGGCCTCTCGATCGCCCTGGTGGCGGTCGAAAATGGCTGGGTCCTCTCCGGGCGGGGCCGTGCCCTCCCCGCGGCCACCGTCGTCGGGATGCTCGCGATGGCCGGGGCCGCCGTCCTGGGTGCCGGCGCGATTCCCGCTGGGACCCTCCTGGGTCTCGCGCTCTTCACGGGCTGCTACTTCGGCCTCCTGGGCCTCCTGGAGGCACCCCTCCGGCTTCGCACCGCGATCGCGTTCTGCTTCGGTCTGATTCACGGCTTCGGCTTTGCAGGGGTGCTGACCGAGCTCGCGCTCCCCCAGGGCCGGCTGATCCCCGCCCTGCTGGGCTTCAACCTGGGCGTCGAGCTCGGGCAGCTGGTGCTCGTCGCGATCTGCTGGCCCGTCCTCGCCCTGCTCGGGCGCTTCCGCGGGGGGCTGGCCCGTCGCTGGGTCGTCGAGCTGGGCACGGCGGCCGTATGTGGTCTGGGTCTCTATTGGATGGTCGCGAGGGCCTTCGCGGATTAGGCTGAAGGCATGGCGGCTCCCCTCCGCGTTGGGATCCTGGGTGCCGCGGCCATCGCGCCCACGGCCCTGATCCAGCCGGCGCGCGACGTCCCCGGCGTGGAGGCCTTTGCGGTCGCGGCGCGCGACCCGGGTCGAGCGCGGGCCTTTGCGAAGCGCCATGGGTTGGCCCGGGCTCACGAGAGCTACGCCTCCCTGCTCGCCGACCCGGAGGTCGATGCGGTCTACAACCCCCTGCCCAACTCGCTGCACGCGGAGTGGACGATCCGCGCTCTCGAGGCCGGCAAGCCCGTGCTCTGCGAGAAGCCCCTGGCCGCGAATGCGGCGGAGGCCAGCCGCATGGCCGATGCGTCGGAGAAGACGGGCCGGCCGCTCATGGAGGCCTACCACTGGCGCTACCACCCGCTGGCCGCGCGCATGGAGCAGGTGGCCTTCAGCGGCCGCATCGGGCGGATTCGCCATCTCGAGATGGACATGTGCATCCCGATCCCGAGGCCTGGCGACATCCGCTTCCGCCTGGATCTGGCCGGCGGCTCGGCCATGGACATGGGCTGCTACTGCATCTCGATCCTCCGCCACCTGACGGCCGCCGAGCCCGAGGTGGTCGCGGCGCGAGCGCGGCTCTCGAGCCCCGGGGTCGATCGCTACATCCAGGCCGATCTGCGCTTCTCCGAAGAGCGCAGTGCGCGTCTCACGGCTGCGCTCTTCGCCTTCACGCCGCCTCGCATCCGTCTGGTCGTGAAGGGGGACGAGGGCGAGATGCGGGTCACCAACCCGGTCGCCCCGCACCTCTTCCACCGCCTCAAGATCCGCACGTCCGCGGGCACCACCAGCGAGACCGAGCCGGGCCGCAAGAGCTACGTGCACCAGCTCGAGGCCTTCCTCGCCCTCGTGCGCGATGGAAGGTCCGTGCCGACCGACGGCCGCGATGGAGTACGCACCATGTCGGTCATCGACGCCATCTACGAGGCCGCCGGATTCGAGCCGCGCGGGGCCTAGAACGCGGCCTGCCAGCTCTTGGAGAGACGCATCGCGCAGAGGATGAGGCCCACCATCGAATAGGTCTGGGGGAAGTTGCCCCAGAGCTCTCCGGTCTCGATGTCGAGATCCTCCGAGAGCAGGCCGAGGTGGTTGGTGTGGCTGAGCATGTTCTCGAAGAGCTCGCGGGCCTCCTCGGTGCGGCCCAGCGCGCAGAGGGCGTCGATGTACCAGAAGGTGCAGATGTTGAAGGCGGTACGTGGCGTCCCGAAGTCGTCGGGCGCGTTGTAGCGAAAGAGGTACGGGCCCCTGCGCAGCGCTCCCTCGATGGCCCGAACGGTGCCGGAGAATCGCGGGTCGTCGGCGGGCAGGAACCCGATGTGCTCGATCAGGAGCAGGCTCGCGTCCAGATCCTCCCCGTCGAAGCTCTCGACGAAGCAGCTCCGCTCCTCGTTCCAGGCCCTCTCGCAGATCACCGCGTGGATGTGCTCGGCGTGGCCCTGCCAGTGGGCGGCGCGGTCGGGTCTCTGCAGCTTGGTGGCGATACGGCCCAGCCGATCGCAGGCCGCCCAGCACATCATCGCCGAGAAAGTGTGCACCCGGGCGCGGGTTCGGAGCTCCCAGAGGCCGGCGTCCGGCTTGTCGAAGAGCTTGACGGCATGCTCGCCCACGCGCTCCAGGCGTTCGAAGAGCTTGTGGCCGCCCGGCGCCCGTAGCCGCTGGTCGAAGAAGGCCTGGGTTGCGGCGAGCACGAC
>NYZB01000152.1 GCA_002687015.1 Deltaproteobacteria bacterium | reverse complement strand
GCTGTCCGTGCGGCTCCCGATCTCCGCGATCGAGGTCATGACCCAGGAGCAGTGCGACTACCTGCAGGCCTGGCAGCTGCGCTGCTACGAGGCGGGTCTGGTCGGCTGCGACTATCCGAAGGCCTATGGGGGAGGCGGGCACGAGGGCTTCCAGCGCATCGCCAACCACGAGCTCTCCCGCGCGCGCGTTCCGTTCTTGATCAACATCGTGGGCCTCTCGATGGCGGCCCCCACCATCCTGGCTCACGGCAGCGAGGAGCAGAAGCGGAAGTTCATTCCCGGTGCGCTGTCGGGCGAAGAGATCTGGTGCCAGGGCTTCAGCGAGCCGGGCTCGGGCAGTGACCTCGCCTCCCTGCGGGCTCGCGCGGAGCCCGACGGCGAGGACTTCCGGATCCACGGTCAGAAGGTCTGGACCACCTTCGGGCCCTGGTCTAACTGGATCTTCGTCCTTGCGCGCACCGACCCGGACGATCGCTATGGAGGCATCAGCTTCTTCCTCATGCCGCTCGAGCAGGAAGGCGTCGAGGTGCGCGCGATCAAGCAGATCAGCGGCGAGTCCGAGTTCGGAGAGGTGTTCTTCGACGGAGCGCTGGCCAAGCGCGAGCACCTCATCGGCCAGATCGGTGAGGGCTGGCGAATCGCGATGACCGTCCTGGGCTACGAGCGGGGCGCCACCACCCTCGCCTATCCGGCCGAGAACGACACCTACCTCGCGGACCTGATCTCCGGCGTGAAGGAGAACGGCGATTTCGAACGCGCCGACGTGCGGGAGAAGCTGGCCCGACTCGTGGTGGAGAACGAGGTGCTGCGGGCCAACGGGCTCCGAACCCTCGCCACCCTGGCCGCCGGCCAGGCGCCCGGGCCCGAGTCCTCGATGGAGAAGATCCTCTGGTCCGAGTACGCCCAGCGCCAGTCGGACGCGGCGCTCGACCTGCTCGGCCCCCAGGCACAGCTCCAACCGCGGGCCCCCGGAGCGAGGGAGACCTTCGACTGGGCCTACCAGTTCCTCTGGTCCCGCGCCGGCACGATCTACTCGGGCTCGTCCGAGATCCAGCGGAACATCATCGCGAAGCGCGTCCTCGGGATGCCCACCAAGTAGGCGGCGAGGCCCGCACCCGCCCGGGAGAGCAAGCATGCAGTTCGAGCTGGACGACGAGAGGAGCCTGCTGCGCAGCTCCACCCGGGAGCTCCTCGAGGGCGAGGCCGCCCTCGAGGACACCCGCAGCCTCATGGAGGATGCGAGCGAGGGCTACTCGAAGGCCTTCTTCGGCCAGCTCGCCGAGCTCGGCTACTTCGGGCTGCTCCTCTCGGAAGACGAAGGCGGAGCCGACATGGGCGCCCTGGGCCTGGCGGCCGTGCTGGCCGAGATGGGCCGCGTCGCCCTGCCCGGCCCCTTCCTCGAGAGCGTCGTGGCCTCCGAGATCCTGAGACGTGCCGAGGGCGACGCCGCCGCGGCCCTGCTCGCGCGGGTCGTGGCGGGCGACGCGCTCGTGGTCCTGGCCGACCGGGAGGGGCTCGGCGGCGCGGCGCCCGCGCCGATCGCCACGCGTCTCGAAGCGGGGCAGCTGACCGGCGTGAAGACCTTCGTGCCCTTCGGCGAGCAGGCCGATGCGCTGATCGTGACGACCGCCGATGGCCTGGCCCTGGCCCAGCGCCCCGACGCGGGCTGGAGCGCCAGCCCCTTGCCCACCCTCGACCACGCCCAGCGCTTCGCGCAGATCGAGCTCGGCGGGCCGGCCGAGCTCCTGGCCGTCCAGGACGGCGCCCTCGACGCGGCGGGCCGCCTCGGGACCCTGGGCGCGGCGGCACTGCTCTTCGGCCTGATGGAGCGGTCCCTCGAGATCGCGCTGGCCTACATGATGGAGCGCCAGGCCTTCGGATCTCCCCTGGCGGGTTTCCAGGCCCTGCAGCACCGCGCCGCCGACATGCTGATCAAGGTCGAGACCACCCGCTCCGCCGTGTTCCGCGCCGCCTGGGCTCTCGACCAGCGCACGGAGGATGCGCCCTTCCTCGTCGCGGTCGCCAAGGCCTGGGCTGGCGACGCGGGCCGGCTGGTGTGCGGCGAGTCGATCCAGGTGCACGGCGGGGTCGGTTACACCTGGGAGTACGATCCCCACGTCTACCTCAAGCGGGTGAAGACCCTCGAGGCCTTCTTCGGCTCCACCCGCGAGCAGCTCGAAGCGGCGCTCCACCTGGCGCCGGTGGCCGCCGGGTAGCGGCTTGCAGGATCGGCCCACCGCTGCGGAGCTGCTCGAGGCGATCGGTGATCTCCTGGAGAAGGCCGTCCTCCCTGGAACCCGGGGTCCGCTCCGGCACCCGGTCCGGGTGGCGGGCAACCTGTGCCGCATCCTCGAACGGGAGGCGGAGCTGGGAAGCGAGCTCGAAGCCCGCGAGGTAGAGATCCTCCGCCAGCTCCTCGGCCCCGCGACCGGCGACGACGTGCGGAGCCTGACGGCCGAGCTCGATCGAAGGCTGGCCACGGAGGACGACCCCGAGTTCCAGGCCCGGGCCTGGCGGGGCCTCCTGGAGATCGTGCGCGGCAAGCTCCGGATCGCGAAGCCCGGCTACGACGCCTACGACTTCGTCGCCGAGCTTCCGGGTTGAGCTCGACGTGAGTCCCACCCCCGACCTCGCCCAGGGTCTTGCCCGCGCCCTCTCCACGACCTGGGGAGAGACGGCCGAGATCGAGATCCGCGACCAGGCCTCGGCCGGTGCCCGGCGCCACAACGTGCTCTTCGATGCACTGCGTGGCGGCGAGCGGATCCCGCTGGTCGCGACCATCATCCCCAACCCCGCGATCCAGGTGATGGACGTCGAGGTCGAAGCCGCGAGCCTGCGGCTCGCCGAGAGCCAGGGCATGCCGGTGCCCCACGTGCACGGCGTCTGGCAGGACACCAGCCTGGTGGGCGGCCCCTTCTTCGTGAGCACCCGCATCGACGGGGAGACGATCCCCAGGCAGGTGTTGCGGCTCGTCGAGGCGCATCCGGGCCTCGGGGCGACCCTGGCGGGGCAGTGTGGCGGCGCGTTGGCTCGCCTTCACGCCGCCGATGCCGACAAGGCCCACGAGGGTCTGATCCGGCCGCGCGAGGACGACTGCGTCGTCGAACAGGCCCTCACCGGCGTCGCCGCGTTGATCGGGGAGCTCTTGCAGCCCTCCCCGAGCTTCACGCTCGGCCTGCGCTGGCTGGAACGGCACGCGCCCGCCCCGCCCGAACGGCTGAGCGTGCTGCACGGCGACTTCCGCAACGGCAACCTGATCGTCGGCGACGACGGCCTGCGCGCCGTGCTGGACTGGGAGGTCGGCCACCTCGGCGACCCGATGGAGGACGCAGCCTGGCTGTGCATGCGCATGTGGCGCTTCCGAAACGACGAGCTCGAAGTCGGGGGCTTCGGCCAGCGCGCCCAGCTGCGCGAAGGCTACGAGGCGGCGGGGGGAGCCTGGCGCGACGAAGCCTTCCACTGGTGGAAGGTACTCGGCACCCTGCGCTGGGGGCTCGGTCTCGCCGGCCAGGCCAAGGCCCACATCGACGGCAGCGTCCCCAACATCATCATGGCCGCCAGCGGCCGGCGCGTCGCCGAGCTCGAGTACGACCTCCTGATGCTCCTCCAACCCACCGACGGCGCGGGGCGCTGACGCGGGGCTGACCCCTTCGTCAGCGGCGGGCGGTGGCGAGGAGCTGGCGGGCAGCCGTGGCACAGCGCTGGGCGGCTTCGCGGGCCGGTAGAGCCTGAAGCTCCTTCGAGAAGACCTCGACACCGATCGGTGCCTTGGCATCGATCCGGTCGAGGGTCCGCACGACGGCCTCGACGGGAGCCTCCCCTTCTCCGGGAAGCAGGCGGGCGGTCATCGTCTCCTCGATGACGTTCGGCGAGGCCTCGGACGGGGCATCGTTGATCTGGACGCTGCCGACCCGCGCACCCGGCATGGCGGCCAGCTGGGCCAGATCACTCCCGCCGCGAAAGAAATGCCAGGTGTCGATCATCACCGTTCCATTCGGCCGGCCGGCCCGCTCGACCAGCTCGCGGGCGGTGGCCAGGTCCGGGATTCCGCTCCACGGCAGGAACTCGAGCGTGATCAGGAGGCCGTGCTCCCAGGCCCGATCGCAGAGGCCGGCCAGGGCCTCGGCCGCGCCATCGAGGTCGAGCTGGTCACCGAAGCCCTGGGCCACGTTCAGCGAGCGCGCCGAGAGCGCCTCCGCCATCTCGAAGAAGTCCTTCTCCGTGACGTCGGCCTGGGGCGCCGGATCGACACCTCCCGTGACCTCGAGCGGAAGCCAGGTGAGGAGGGCATCGAGATCGGCGACTTCGAGGCCGTGTTCCCGGAGCATCGAACGCATGTCGGCCGCCGTGAGCCCCTGGGCGAGCGCACCGCGGTAGTCGTCGGGCCAGAGGGTGATGGCCTGGAAGCCGGTGGCGGCCGCAGCCTCCACCATGTCGCAGAAGCCGGCCTGCATCAGACTGCCGCTGCACAGGACGAGGTCGTTGGCACCGAGCACGTCGCCCATTCTGCGGGGGATGGGGCCCGCGGTCAACGCGGCCGATGGCTCCACGAAGCGGCAGCTCCTGCGCAACACGGCGCACCACCGTCACCTGTCTGGAGCCTCCCGCCACCCACAGACGCGGAGGTGTGTCATGCACGACAAGCGCGTCCTGGTGGTCGATGGCTGCGAGAGGGTGAGACGGACCCTGGAGCTGCTCCTTCGACCCCGCGGCTTCGAAGTGGAGGCGGCCGGCAGCGCCGCGGAGGGGCTGCGCCGCGCACGCGCCAGCCGCCCCCGAGCGGTCCTGGTCGCCGCGCACACCCTGGGTGCCGGCCCGCTCGACATCGGACCCCGCCTCCAGGAAGAGCCCGACCTCGCCGACCTCCCCGTCATCGAGGTCGACCGGCTCCAGGACATCGTGCGCGAGATCCAGGATGGCTGGGAGCGCTGCGGGGCCGCCTCGCGAGAGCTCCTCGGGCGGCTCGAGCGCCTCGCCCAGTCGCCCTGGCAGGACCCGGAGGCACGGGACGCTTCTCCCTGCACCTGGAAGAGCTACCGGCCCACCTGGCCTGCGCGCCGCGGCAGCGACTGACGGGGATGCTGATGGCCCATCTCGCGCGCCGGGACGAGGCCTACCTGCCCGGGATCGAGGGCGCCCCCGAGCCGGGACCGGTGGTGGAAGGCGCGTAACCCGTCGGCGCGCACGGCATCCTGTGGGCCGAGGAGATCGTTCCATGACCCACTCGATGACCGCGACCCGCTGGACCTTGGCCCTCTTGTCGGTGCTCGCCTTCGCGGCTCCCGCGGCGGCCCTCGACCCGATCTACACGCGCACCCTGAGCTCGCTCGCACTGGGCGGCTACGACCCGGTTGCCTACTTCGAAGCCGGGAAGCCCACCGAGGGCTCCGATCGGTTCGAAACGAAGTGGCGCGGAGCCACCTGGCGCTTTGCGTCGGCCGAGCACCTGGCGGCCTTCGTCGCCAACCCGGAAGCCTTCGCACCGCAGTTCGGCGGCTACTGCGCCTACGCGGTGAGCCAGGGAGCCACGGCACCGGGCAGCTCGATGGCCTGGAAGATCGTCGACGGCAAGCTCTACCTGAACGTCAACGCCAGGATCCAACGCCGCTGGGAGCAGGACCTGCAGGCCTACATCGCCAGGGCCGAGGCGAGATGGCCGGAGCTCCTCGCAGCGGACTGACCTGCAAGCGTGGTATTCCTAGGGGCATGCCCGCCTCCACCGCCCCCCTGATCCTCGAAGTCGCCATCAACGGCATGACCTCGAAGGAGAAGAACCCCAACGCGCCCCGGGAACCGGACGAGATCGTCGACGACACGCTGCGGTGTCTCGATGCCGGCGCCAGCCTGATCCACGCCCACAACCGCGACTTCGACTTGACGGGCGAGGCCGCCGCCGCCGGCTACCTGGAGGCCTGGCGCCCGATCCTCCGGGAGCGGCCGGAGGCGCTCTGGTATCCGACCCTGGCCATGGCGCCGGACATGGCCGGCATGATGGCCCACCTGCCCTGGATCCAGGCCGAGGTGCCCCTGCGCATCGCGCCCCTCGACCCGGGCTCGACCAACATCGGCGCCCTCGGTGAGGACGGCCTCCCCGTCGGCGGCGTCTACGCCAACAGCTACGACGACATCCGAGTGGGCTTCGAGACCTGCGAGAGGCTCCGCTGCGGACCCAGCCTGGGCATCTACGAGGCGGGCTCCCTGCGCACGACCCTCGCCTGGCACCGGGCCGGGCGCCTGCCACGCGGCACCATGGTCAAGCTCTACTTCGGCGGCGACTACGGCCTGATGGGCACCGAGCCGGGCGCCACCTTCGGGCTGCCGCCCAGCGAGCACGCCCTGCTCGCCTACCTCGACCTGCTGGCCGGCGTGGACCTTCCGTGGTCGGTCTCCGTGTGGGGCGGCGACCTGATGGCGACCCCCCTCCCCCGACTCGCCCTCGAGCGCGGCGGCCATCTCCACGTGGGGCTCGAGGAGTTCTACACACCCGACCGCTCCCCGACGAACCTGGAGCTGGTTCGCGAGGCCGTGGAGCTCGCGGACAAGGTCGGTCGCCCGCTCGCCAGCCCGACGGAGACGGCAGCCCTCCTCGACCTGCCGGATCCTCGCTGACTCCACCGTGGAGGTCGCTGTGACCGACCGCTCGGAAGCCCTGTCGCGCTACCGCATCTGCGACTTCACCGGCCAGCTCGCGGGCGCCGGCGCGACGAAGTGGCTGGCCGCCTTCGGCGCCGACGTGATCCGGGTCGAGGACCCGGTCCGCCAGGGCGGCTGGGACATCCTGCGCGCCATGCCGCCCTACGTCGACGACCGGCGGGGCGTGGACTTCGGGGGTGGCTTCAACAACCACAACACGGAGAAGCGGGGCATCACCCTGAACCTGCGCACCGAGCGGGGCAAGGAGCTCCTCGCCGAGATCGTGAAGCGCTCGGACGTCGTCTCGGAGAACTTCGCCGCGGGCGTGATGGAGCGCTTCGGCTTCGGCTACGAGCAGCTGAAGGCGCTGAACCCCGAGGTCATCTACGTCTCCAACTGCGGCTTCGGCCACACCGGCCCCTACGCCCGCTACAAGACCTGGGGCCCGATCGTGCAGGCCCTGTCGGGCCTGACCTTCACCTCGGGCCTGCCGGAGCTGCCACCCGCCGGTTGGGGCTACTCGTACATGGATCACACGGGCGGCTACGTCATGGCCATCGCGATCCTCCTGGCACTGGTCCACCGCGAGCGCACCGGAGAGGGCCAATGGGTGGACCTCGCCTGCACCGAAGCCGGGCTCACCCTGAACGGACCGGCCCTGCTCGACTACACCGTCAACGGCCGGCCGACGCGCCGACCCGGTGAGCCGAACAGCAACCGCAGCAGCTCCCCGGCGATGGCGCCCCACGGCATCTACCCGGCTCGCGGCGACGACGACTGGGTGGCGATCGCCTGCCGGAACGACGAGGACTGGCGGGCGCTGGGCGCGGTCATGGGCGGGGCGTGGGCGAGCGCCGCCGCCTACGCGACCCTCGCCGGACGGCTGGCCGACCAGGACCAGCTCGACGCCACCCTCTCCGCCTGGACACGCACGCGGGACAAGTTCGAGGTGGCCGAGGCGCTGCAGGACGCGGGCGTTCCCGCCGCGGCCGTCCAGAAGCCCGCCGAGCGCATCGACCAGGACCCCAACACGGCAGCCTGGGGCCTGTGGCCGAGCGTCGTGCACAGCAAGATGGGCGAGGTGCGCGTGGACGGTCTCCCGGTCCACTTCTCCAGGACCGACTGGAAGATCCGACGCGGCGGACCCTGCGTGGGAGAGCACACCGACGAAGTCCTGCGCGAGCTCCTGGGAGCTTCCGACGACGAGCTCGCCCGCCTGCGCGAAGAAGGCGTCCTGTGAGCGGCGCGAGCGCGCTCCAGGGTGTGCGCGTGATCGAGCTGGCGAGCGAGCGCTGTGCCTTCGCGGGCAAGCTGCTCGCCGACATGGGCGCCGACGTCGTGCTGGTCGAGCCGCCCGGTGGAGACCCGAGCCGCCACTACGCGCCCTTCGCGGGGGACCGGCCCGACCCGGAGCGCAGCCTCTACTTCTGGCACTACCAGACCAGCAAGCGGGGCATCACCCTCGACCTGGAGAAGGAGCCCGGGCGCGCGATCCTGAGCCGGCTGATCGAAGCGGCAGACCTCGTGCTGGAGGCCGAGCCGCCCGGCCGCCTCGAGGCGCTCGGCCTGGACGGTGCGGCGCGCTGCGAGAGCCAGCCGGGTCTGATCTGGGTCTCGCTGACACCCTTTGGGCAACACGGGCCCCGTCGCGACGAGCAGGTCACCGACCTCACCCTGCTGGCGGGTGGCGGGCCCGTCTGGAGCTGCGGATACGACGATCACAGCATTCCGCCCGTGCGCGGCAGTGGGAACCAGGCCTATCACATCGCCGGGCACTACGCGGTGCTGTCGGCCCTCACGGCCTACCTCCACCGTCTCGCAGGTGGAGAAGGCCAGTACGTCGACCTGAACATGCACGCCGCGGCCAACGTCACGACCGAGATGGCCTCCTATCACTGGCTCGTGCAGAAGGGCACGGTGCAGCGCCAGACCGGCCGGCACGCCATGGAGACGATCACCATGGAGACCCAGACCGAGTGTGCGGATGGGCGCCATGCCAGCACGGGGGTGCCGCCGCGCACGCCCCGCGAGTTCCAGAACCTGTACGAGTGGATCGTGGAGCTGGGCTACGAGGAGGCCTTTCCAGAATCGGTCTTCCTCAAGATGGGCGGGGAGCGCGAGTCGATCGACCTCAGCCAGATCGGCCAGGACGACGAGGTGACCGCCATGTTCGCCGCCGGGCGAGACGCCATGGACTTCATCGCCAGGCGGGTCCCGGCCTTCGACTTCTTCAAGGGCGCCCAGGATCGGGGCATGGCTGTGGGCGTCGTCTACAGCCCGGAGGAGGCCTTCGAGGACGAGCACTTCCAGGCGCGGGGCTTCCCCGTCGAAGTCGAGCACCCGGAGCTGGGCCGTACGGTGACCTACCCGGGCGCCCCCTACCGCTTCGAGAAGACGCCCTGGCGCATCCAGCGACGCGCTCCCCTGCTGGGCGAGCACACCCGCGAGGTGCTGCGAGAGGCCGGACTCGACCCCGAAGCGGACGAGCCCTGAGCCCGCGCCCTAGAAGATCTCCAGACCCGGGAAGGCGGCCTCGGCCGGCTCGAGGCAGTGGTGCAGGAACACGGCCAGCCCCCCGTCCCCGGTCCACAGGGTGTAGCGGCCCTGGCCGAAGCGCTCGCGCTGGCGGCGGCGCTGGCGGATCGCGTGCATCGCGAAGGCCCGCGCGCGCTCGAGCCACCGGGCATCGCCGGTGCGCCGGTAGAGCGCCAGGAAGGCATAGCCGTTGCCCGCCGTACCGTGGCAGAGGCCCGGCCCCTTGCGCAACGGACCGGCGCGCCAGGTCAGCTCGCCCGCCCCGAGGAGCAGGGCATCGAGGGTGTCGGTCCACCCGTCTTCCCTCCACCTCGGCGTGCCGGCCAGGCCCGTGACGACGCCCGGCGCGCCATGGCACCACTGGACGAGCCGCCGCGTGCCGGAGGCGTCGCAGCTGACGGGCCAGTTGAGGTCTCCGGCCTCGCGAAGAGCACCCCGCTCGAGGGTCTCGCTCGCCCGCGCCAACGCCCGGCGTACCCGTTCTTCGGGCATGGCGCGCACGAGGGCCCCCACGTTGCCGGCAAGCCCGTGACACGCACCGTAGTAGTGGCGTACGGACCCGAAGATCTCGCTGCGCCAGCGCCAGTCGCCCGTGTCGGGGTCCTGGAACCAGCTCTTCCACAGCGACTCCGCCGCCTCCTGCCCGAGCTCGCGGCGATCGCGCGCGGCGTAGCCCAGCCGATGCAGGATGGAGAGCGCCGTCAGTGCGCCGGCCGCGCCCTGGTAGGGAGCCCAACGGGGGCGTCCTTCGGGATCGTCCAGGGGATGGGTCGGCCAGCGCCCCTCGGCGAGGAGCGCGGTCTCGAAGTCCTCGACGATCGCCGCGATGGCTTCGGCCACGGGTCCGGCGGACCAGGGCGCGCCGGCGAGGGGCTGGTGGCGGGAGACGTCGAAGACCAAGGGCTCCGGAGTATAGGCAGGCACCCGGAGAGGACCGGTCTCGTGGGCCCGGCTAGCGCTCTTCGCGCTCTCGCCTCGGCGAGACCCCCAGGTAGCGCATGGCAAGCTCCGTGAGCTCGTCGGTCAGCTCCTCGGGTGCCGCGTCCGAGGCCAGGTCGAAGATCGCCGGCCGGTCCACGGCGGTGCGCAGTGCGGCGGCGATGGTCGCCATGGTGCGCGAGAAGGCCTCGTCCCCGAGGCCCCGCGCGGCGAGAGAGGGCTCGAGACGCAGCGCGACGCGACGCACGATGTTGCCCACACCCCGGTCGATCTCGGCGTGACGTTCGAGGAGCACCGCGTCGTGCCGTTCTTCCAGGCGCACCGTGCGGATCAGGCCTCCCCAGCGTTTCCATCCCTTCAAGTACTCCAGGATGGTCTCGCGGGTGAGCGCCTCGAAGTCGCGCTCCCGCCATCGGCCCCAGACCGCCAGGGTCTCCGCCCGCGCCATCGCCTCGCGGAGCAGCCGATCGACCGACGCGTGCAGGAGCGCGCGGGAATCACCGAAGTGCTTCCAGATCGTCTCTTCGGGGAGGCCGCAGGCCTTCGCGAACTCGTCGCTCGGGATTCCCGCGAGGCCGCGCCCGTCGAAGACCTGCTCGGCGCCATCGAGGATGCGATCGAAGACGGCCCTCTCGTCACCCGCGACGGGCGGGTCGTACGCCGCGGGCAAGAGACCCGCAACGACCTCCTGGCGCGCGACGGCGTCGTCGGAGAGACCCAGCGCGCGCAGCACCAGCTCGGCCCAGCGTTCCACCAGCTCGTCCACTTCCGGCTCATCGGGCTCCGCCGTGCGGATCAGCTCGGGGGCCGCCGCCAGCACCAGGCGGATCAGCGACTCGACCTCGCCATCGCTCACGGCCCGGTCGCCGGCACCGAGCCGACGCACCACGAAAGCGTGCAGCAGGGCCAGGCGCCGCTTCTGGAAGCGCTGCTCGCGCCGACTGATCGACTCCACCTGGGCCGCGGCGCCGATCAGGGCCCGCTCCATCCCGCCCCGCGCCAGAGCGCTGCGCACGAGCGCCCGCAGCGCGATGCGCACGGTCTCGTCGGCGCTGGCGTCGGCCAGCTCGAGTCTCGTGACCACTTCGTCCGCGTCCCGGAGCCGCGCCTCGCACAGCTCTTCGTGCAGGTGGTCGAGCAGCGCGTCCTTGCTCTTGAAGCGCGCGAAGAGACTGCTCAGCGAGACCTCGGCGGTGTCGGCGATCTCCCGGAGGGAGACGTCGCGCGCCTCGTGCTCGGAGAGCAGGGACCGGGCCGCCGCCAGGATCCGCTCGAGCGTCCGGCGGCTCCTCTCCTGCTTGGGAGGACGCATGCCCGGGCTGCCGACCGCTCCACTCATGAATCACCTGCCTTTGGGTCGGAGGAGCCATTTTGGCGCGCCGGAACTGGATCGGTCAACTCAGAAAGGGCTCGCATGCCGCCAAGAAGGGGGTGGATCGCCCGAGGGAGTCCCCCGGCGAAGCCCGGAGGCCACGCGACCCGGGCCGTGGGAGCGGGCTAGGTCGGCCGACCCGGCTGGAAGGAGTCGTCGGCGTGGCGCTCCCGCTCGAGCTCCTCCAACCGGCGTTCGAGATCCTCCAGGCGATCGCGCAGGACGTCGCGGCCCTCCCGGAGGCCACGCCGCCAGTGCTCGCCGAGGTCCTCCCAGCGCTCGTTGCCGGGCCAGGGGAGAGCCCGGCCCTCGGGCTTCACGGCGAGCTCCACCGCCTCCCCCTCCCGATGGAGCGAGATCTCGAAGGGCTCGGCGCCCTCGGCCGTCGCCACGCGCCGCACCAGGTCGAAAGGCTTCTCGACCGGCTCGCCGCCCGCCCTCGTGATGACGTCGCCGACCCGCACGCCCGCCTTCTCGGCAGGCGAGGCCTCGAGCACGCGGACCACCAGCACACCCCGATCCTCGGGCGCCTCGAAGAAGGCGCGGAGCTCCGGCGTCATCGGCTGGACCTGGACCCCGATGCGCGCGCGGCCGAACCAACCCGTCGGGTCCACGCTCTCGAAGGGCTCCGCGGCGCCGGCCGCCGCGAGCCCCAGGACCAGGAGAATCGTGAAGGGGAACCATCGCATGGGCGGACTCCTTCCCTGCTCGGACACGCGCCTCGCATGCGGGACACCACGAGGCCGGCTGCGGTTCCAAGCCTACCCCTTGCGGCGCCCGCGCGGATGCAGCGCCACCGCTGCGCCCCGAGGAGGGGCGGCGTGGTGACCCCGGCACGATTCGAACGTGCGACTTCCAGCTTCGGAGGCTGGCGCTCTATCCAGCTGAGCTACGGGGCCACGAGGCGGTCCGCAAGTATGCGGAATCCCTAGGTGGACGCAACGCGAAGGCTCAACGGCCGCCCTGTCCGTCGTCGACCACGATCACGGTTCCGGTCACGCACTCCGAGGCCGGCGCGACCAGGTAGAGGAGCGTGCTGTCGAGCTGGGCGGGGTCGCAGAGCCGGGCGCGCGGGGTCGCCTTCGTGAAGTCTCCGATGCGTTCCATCATGCCGTCCATCATCTCGGAGGCGAAGGCCCCCGGCGCGATCCCGTTCACGTTGATGTGGTTGCGGGCCCACTCGACGGCCAGCACCTCGGTCATGCGCGCGATGCCGGCCTTCGTAATCGAGTAGAGGGCGGCGCCGCCGCCCGCGTAGTGGAAGCCGCCCGTCGACGAGATGTTCACCATCCGGCCGGGCAGCTTGGCA
This sequence comes from Deltaproteobacteria bacterium, assembly GCA_002687015.1. Classification (GTDB taxonomy): domain Bacteria; phylum Myxococcota_A; class UBA9160; order UBA9160; family UBA6930. Next base: position 6,420 of record NYZB01000152.1, on the reverse strand, counting down.
GCCATCAGCCGCCGGGCCACCTCACAGGAGAGGATGTAGGGCCCGCGCAGGTTCGTGTCGAAAACGGCGTCGATCAGCTCGAGGCTCATCTTGTGGGCGCGCTGCGCATCGGGGATGCCCGCGTTGTTCACGAGGATCTGGACCGTCCCCAGGGCCTGCTCGGCCTCGTCGACGACGCCCAGGATGCTCTCGGTGTCCATCATGTCGAGCCGGATCGGCGCGCACTCACCGCCCTGCTCGCGGATCAGCTTCGCCAGCTCCTCGAGCCGCTCCACGCGGCGCCCGGTGATCGCCACCCTGGCGCCGCACTTCGCCAGCACCTGGGCGAAGCGCCAGCCAAGCCCGGAGGTGGCGCCGGTCACGAGGGCCACCTGGCCCGAGAGGTCCTGCGAGGTGTAGGGCAGGTCGAAGGCTTCGCTCATCAGAAGCCCTCGACCTTGTGCACGCGGTTCCAGAGCAGGCCGGGCACCAGGCGACGCAGCCGCCAGCCGAGCGAGGTGCCGCGGCCGGGGAACACCCAGAAGCGGTCCTTCTCGAGCGCGGCTTCGATCGCGTCGAGGACGGCCTGGGGCTCGATGGGGGGAGCGCCGTCCAGGGCCTTGGGCCAGACCGTGTCCCTGCCCTGCTGGAGGAGCGGCGTCGCGACGGGCGGAGGACACACGCAAGCGAAGCGCACGCCCTTGCCGCGGTTCTCGTGGTAGAGAACCTCGCTGAAGGCCACCACGGCGAACTTGGAGGCGTTGTAGGCGCCCATGTAGAGGATCGGCAGCCAGCCCGCCATCGACGCGAAGTTGATGAAGTCGCCCCGACCCCTCTCCAGCATGCCCGGCAGCGTGAAGCGGGTGACGTTGACCAACCCGTCGTAGTTGATCGCCATGATGCGGTGGATCGTCTCGAGATCCTGATCGAGCAGCTTGCCCAGCGGCATGATCGCCGCGGCGTTGTAGACGCGATCGATCGGCCCGAGGTCGGTCTCGACCTGCTTGGCCGCCGCCTCGACCGCCGAGGCATTGGTCACGTCCAGGGGGACCGTGTGGAGGCTCGCGTGCCGGGCCGCGGTCTCGGCGAGCCCCTCTTCGTTGACGTCGAGCGCCACGACGGTCTTGCCCGCGCTCGCGAGGTTGCGCGCAGCGAGCCGCCCCATTCCGCTTCCGCCACCCGTGACGAAAGCCACCTGTCCTCGAAATGCCATGTCGATCTCCTGTGGCCGCACATTGTAGCCGCGAGTTCGGCATCCATCGCGTGGCGGCGAGGAGAGCACCCCGATCGCGAAGCCAGTGGTGCGAACCTGTCAGGAGCCGGCGGCCTGAAGCCTCCGGACGTGCTGGAGCGCCTCCAGCCGGCCCAGCCCCTTGCCGATCCGGGCCAGCCGCACGGCGGGTTGGATGCGGGGCTGCCGGGCCAGGACTTCGAGGGAGTCGTCGATCAGGTCTCCGTCGGGCAAGCCCAGGAAGGCGCGGATCGAGCGAGCGATCTCCATCGGTTCCTCACCGGCCCCGAACTCCCGCCAGGTGAGCGGTACGACCCTGCCCTCGACCCACAGGGCGGGGCGAAGGGCCAGGCCATCGCCCGAGCGAGCTGCGCCCGTCGCCACATCCACGATCACGCGCTCGATGGCCGCGAGCTCCACGCGCTCGGTCGCCAGCGGCCGGCCCTGGCGCGAGTGGGTGAGCTGGAGATGCCCGGCCGCCCGATCGAAGACGGCACGCGAGTCCGCCGTCGTACGCGCCAGCAGCCAGAGGAAGAAGGCCGCCACCGCCAGCACCAGCGCGATGCTCGCCCAGGAGCCCCACGCAAGCCACAGCACGCTCAACACACACGCACCCAGGAACCAGCTCGCATGGCGGAGGAAGGGCTCGCCCTCGTGGACGAACTCCAACCGCTCCCCCGAAGCCTGCTCGAGCTCCATCGGCCAAGACCTCCGACACGGCGGTTCCGCCCCTGCCTGGGACCGGGCACGCCATGCTCGCAGCAGTCTAGTACGCCCCATGAGCCCGTCTTCGACGGGTTCAGCGCCCGATGGGTTCGACCGATGTCCCGGTGGGAGGTGGATCCGTGGGCTCGATGGCCAAGCTGGCACTCGCGATTCTCGTACTCGTCGGCGGGTGGAAGCTCTTCCTCGCGCCGAGCCAGATCGATGCCGACGTCGCCTACCCCCTCCGCTACCGCACGCAGGTGGTCGGCCCGGCGGGCAGCGGCGACCGGCTGCCACTCCTGGTCGTACTCCACGGAGCCGGTGCCGACGAGGAGGATCTCGACGGCGTGTTCGCCGACTTCACGGTTCCGGTGCGGGTCGTCTCCTTCCGAGCCCCCGAGCGCTCCGGAAGCGGCTACGTGTGGGCCTACGGCCGTGGGGCCGACCGAGAGGAAGCCAGGGAAGCCCATCAGCAGATGTTCCGCGACGTCGCCGAGAGCCTGGCCGTGGGTGCCGACGAGGTCGCCGCCCGCTACCCGACCGAGGGAAAGCCCATGGTCTTCGGCTTCTCGCAGGGAGCGTCGATGGCCTGGTACCTGGGGGCCCACCACCCGGAGCACTTCGCCGCCGTGTTCGCTGTCGCGGGTGCCGTGAACCCCGAGCTCCTCGAGGGCCTTCACGTCGCGCGCCGCCCTCCCTTCTTCGCCTACCACGGCCGAAAGGACGGAGTGGTCCCGCTGAATCGAGGCCAGAAGACCGCCGGCGCGATCGAGGCCCTGGCCGGCAACGTGGTCTTCGAGGAGTTCGACGACGGTCACACCGTTCCGCTGTCCGTGCGGGAAGACCTTCAGCGGCGGATCCAACGTCTCGGCGCCGGCTGAGCCGGCAAGCCCACCCGACCCGCGGCACCGGGTGCTTCCGCGACCGACCCACCCGGACTAGTCTGCCCGCGGCGTGTCGGAGCCGAGGGGGCGAACTCCCGGCAACGGACGCCCGCGAAGGACACAGGGAATGGGCTGGCGGGGATCGCGGCGTTTCGTCTTCTTCGGGGTGCTGGCCGCCGCCGGCCTTCTGATCTTCGCCCTGTTCGCCCTTCGTGAGGCCGCGGCTCCGGCCCGCGAGGAAGCGCCCCGCGGCGCCGTGGTGGCCCCGGGGCCCGCGCCCCACGCCCCCACACAGGGCCGACCCGATGCGCTCCCGAGGCCGGGCGAGGATCGGGACCTTGCCGACCTCGCGGATCCGGTCGGCCGGGAGGGGCCCTCCCCCGATCGCGACGAAGGCGGCGACGACCGGGACATCGAAGAGCTCAAGACCGCCATCTACGAACGGCGTATCGATTCGATCTACCGGCTCCACCTGCTCGAGGAGCTGGTGCGGACCGGCGACACCGACACCCGCGAGTACTGGAGCGAGGACTGGAGTGCCGTCGACGACTGGAAGCGCGCCAGCAATGGCTTCCGCCTCGAACAGACGGACGATGGCACCCTCCTCTTCCTTCCCGACGAAGAGACGACGAGGACCTACACCTTCTTCGAGTCCATGGAGCCCTACGTCTACGAGGAGCACGCGCGCGAATTCGTAAGCACGGTGGACTTCTACGGCAAGTCGATCCGGAACGTGCTCAAGTTCATCGACGACGACGTGCTCGTGATGATGACGATCAGCGGGACCAAGGTGGATCTGAACATCTACCGCAAGGCGCCGGCGGAGAAGTAGCGCGCGCGAGCTCGACGGGTTGACTCCGCGTCACCGCTTCCTTCTGCTTTCGAATTCTCCGACCTGACCCGGGGTCAGCGCGGGAATCCGCTTGACACCCGAAAACGGCGCGTTGTAGCGTGGCCTCACCTACAAGGGAGGGGAAGCTCGATGGCGCGCACCGGTTCCTGGATTGCGATCCTTGCTGCATTGGCACTGACAAACACCGCCTGCTGGGACTTCAACAACCCGGCAGCCGATGAGTGGGACGTCCAGATCGTCGGCGACTCGGTCTTCGACCTCTCGGGAGACATCCACACCGTCCTGAACAACCTCTCCGGCAAGAGCTACAAGGATCGCTCGGTAAGCGGCGCCAAGATCGCCGCCGTCGACAACCAGCTCGGCCAGGCGCTTTCGAGACCCACGCTCAATACCGTCATCGCCGACGGAGGCGCGAACGACATCCTCCTGGGCAGCGTCGACTGCGACACCGATCCCCTCACCCAGGCCTGCCTGAACACGCTCGACTACATCGCCGACACGATGTTCGGGATGATGGTGGACATGTACTTCGGCCCTTCGGACGACCACGTCTGGCTGGGCTACTACCACGTCAAGGGCAGCGAGGCCGAGAAGAACGAGGCCATCGACTACGCCCACGACGTGCTCTACGCGGACATGTTCGATCTGAGCGAGTACGGTGGGACGACCATCTCGGGCACCGTGCCGGGCTACGGGGACTACGAGGGCAGCACCCTCGGCTCCTTCCAGATCTTCGTCGGCGATCCCAGGAGCTCGATCCTGCCGTCGGACCTCAAGAACGACGACATCCATCCCAGGTACAGCGGGTCGGACAAGCTGGCCAACCTGATCTGGGGTGTGATGGTGGACCAGAACATGTATCGCTAGAGGGCTCGAGCCGGCAGGGCGATCGACCCTCGAGGGGTCACTCTGCCGGCCCGCCCGGGGCCTCTCCCCCGATCCTGCCTTCGATCCGGATCTTCAGCTCCGGCCGCGCCGGATGGTCGGTCTGGATGAACAGGACGTCCTGGTAGGGGCCCGGCTTGCGCCGTGTGTTCCGGAGGGTGATCTCGTAGGCGGGCACGCCCCCGACCTCGGTGTCTCGAAGCTCGTGGGTGAACCAGACCCCCTTCCTGGCCTTGATGTCCGTGATCGAGAAGGGGTAGTCCTCGTTCGGCGTGACGACGCAGCGCTCGACGATCTCCTCTCCGACCGATCCCCGCAGCCACACGCGGTAGGGTGACAGCGCGGCGAACTCCACGACGCGGAGTGCGACGTCGATCGCGAGCTCGGGGCGTGCCGGATCACTCGTCTTCGCCGTGACGGTCCCGGCCAGCGCCTCGCCACCCAGGGAGTCCGTCAGGATGAGCAGGGAGATCCTCCCCTCGAGCCCGGGTTGGATCCGCCGGGAGTGCGACTCCAGGATGCAACCGGAGCAGGCCCGCACCTCCCGGAGCTCGAGCGGCTCGTGCCCGTCGTTCTTCACGAGAAAGTCGTGCCGGACGACGTCTCCCTGGAGCACCGGAGCGAAGACATGCCGACTGCGGGCGCCCTCCACCCGCGATTGGGATCGAACCTCCTTCGCCTTCTGCCCCAGATAGACGTCGAAGGGCGGGCGGCCCATCTCGCGGCGGTCTCCGCGCGACGGCGCACCCGCGGGCTGAGCCGCGGCGGGTGAGGCGAGGGAGAGCAGCGAGAGGAAGAGGATCAGGTCGAGTCGGGCCGCGCGCACGGGGAGCAGCGTATCGCCGGCCCGGGCGAATGCCACTGGCGTAGGGGGTCGTACCGGCGCCCGCTCCCTGCCGCGGATGCGGATCCCTCAGATCACGCGCGGCGGCGCGATCGCTCGAGCCAGAGCGCAGCCGCGGCGGAGGCGAGCATGGCCAGACCCGCTTCCGGCACGGTGTAGGGCGCCAGGTTCGCCACACTCACGGGCACGTAGGGAGAGCCTTCGTAGGAGAAGCGGATCGTGCTGGCGCCACCGCAGCAGCCCTCGAAGCCGATCCACGCCAGTGTGTAGGAGGTCCCCGCGCCCAGGTTGACGGGCACGTCGAAGACGTCGGGGTGGCTCCAGTTGTGGGCCCACCAGATGTCGTCGGTGCGCACGAGCTCGCTGATGACGCTCGAGGTGGAGTTGTCGACCACGGCCGCCACCCCACCGCGGCCCCAATCGGCTCCCACCTGGAAGGAGTAGAGACCCGCCTGGGCGACCGTGAAGGTCGTGGTCATCATCAGGCTGTAGTCGCCGGTCTCGCCGCTCGCATGGACCGCCGTCGACACGCCCTGGAGCGCGCTCACGGACGAGGCGCCGAGCACCGTCCCGGCCTGGTGCTACGCGAGCAGGCTCGCGTAGTCGTCCCCCGCTTGCGTCGCGTAGGTGGACGACGTGAAGGAGACGTCGATCGACAGGGCCCCGGCCTGGAGCGGGAGCAGCAAGGCCAGCGCGAACGCGGCGCAGGCGAGGGACGAGCGAGGGGAGAGGAGTCGGGGGTACATGGGGGACGGATCCTTGTAGTCACACGCGAACGGGCGCGAGGGCTCTTCATCACAGTTTCCTCCCCCCGCGGGGCATCCAGCCCCCGCGGCATCCGTCGGCGCCCCGTGGAGGGTGAGTGGGACGGGCTGGAACAGCGGAGCGGCTCCGCGAGCGGTCGGTATCCTCTCGTGGTCATGGGGGAGGGCATCGGGTGAGAGCTTCGGTCGAGGTCATGGCTGCGCACCTCGATCGCCTGCTTCCCCGGCGCGCTCTGCAAGGCCAGGGGCCCGAGAAGCACGTCCAGGCCCGCCTC
>NYZB01000151.1 GCA_002687015.1 Deltaproteobacteria bacterium | reverse complement strand
TGTCGCCTACGCGGCTACGAAACGCCGGAAGTACGACGTCCCGGCCGAGCCATGAGCGTAGGGTGCCCGCCGCCCCGCGATCCCAAGAGGAGGAGCGAAGCGGCCCCCGCAGCAGCCGCGCCACCTGGAGAATCCCAATGTGGGCCCTGGAGGCGTGGGTTCTGGGAGGAGCTCAGCGCACCCAGCCGGGGAGGCAGCCGGCGCGGCGGCACTCCTCTTCGAGGCCTCCCTCGAGGTAGGAGCGGAGCTGCTGGGCCAGGTTCTCCAGCTCCTCGTACTGGGCCTTGAGGTCGTCGCAGGAGATGCCTCGCCGGATGCCCAGGTCATCGGTGCTGTAGACGCTGTCGCCGCGATTGCACCAACCGACTGCCTTGCGGAGGCTGGGCAATCGCGCGTCCACCTTGCGCAGCTGTGACTCGGACTCGCTCTTGCGGGCGCGCCAGCGGGCCGCCTCGGCTTCTTCGGCGGCGGGGTCATAGCTGGAGCGGCGGGCGGAGACGACGGGGTGCGAGGGCGGCGCCTCCAGCGCCTGCTGCCTGGGTACGTTCTGGATGTGGGCCTTCGGTTCGTGGGCTGCCTGGCCGGGGCACTGGGATCGGTCTCCGGTGAAGAGCACCTTTCCGTCGGCGCCCATGCAGCGGTAGATCTCCCCGCTAGCCGGGAGGGCCAGGAGAACCGCGACGACCAGGGGAAGGAGCCATCGCATGCGGTTCATCCCTCCCTCCAGGATTGGGGAACGCCGGCCCGGTCCGCATCGGCATCGAGCTGGTCGAGCTCCTCGCGCAGCTCGGCCAGGCGCTGGTCGAGCTCCTGGCGGCGGCTCTCGCGGAAGAAGTGATTCTCCTCGATGTAGCGCTCGAGGGTATCGACCTTCTGCCGAAGGGTGCCGAAGCGACGCTGCCAGGTCGTGCGGCTCTGCCCGCTGCGCACGCGGTCGTTGGGAAACAGGGTGATGACGTTCGAGGCGGGATCCACCTGGAAGGTGAAGTTGTTGAAGAAGCTCCCACCGAGCAGGCCAATGGGCATGGCGTCGCTGATCGAGGCCCGCACACCCTCGACCCGCGCTCCACCGACCTGGGCCGCGTCGAGCGTGACGACCGGCGAGCTCACGACGCCGTTCGCCGTCGTGTAGAGAGCCCGCTGTGTGCCCGGGCCCACCACGATCCCCGCGCGCGTGGCGACGGCGGCGGGGACCGAGACATCGCTGGCCCCCGTGTCCACCAGGAAGGGCGCGGTCACCCGGTCGTTCAGGCGCACCATGACGATCATGCCGCCGCTGCGCGGCTCGAAGGGGATCTGGATGGGACCGCTCCGCGAGGCGACCCGGGACGGGCTGGCCGGCGGGGGCGAGAGCTCGGCCGAGCGGACCCGGTTCAGCACGGGGCGCCCATCCCTACCCTCGAGCGGCTGGCTGGCGTGTGCCCGTTGCGATTCGGGCACCTGGGAGAGGTTCTGGGTGAAGTGGACGCGACCCTGCGCGTCGGTCCAACGGTAGATCTCGGCGCTCGCGGGGAGAGCCGCGAAGGACGCGAGAACGAGCAGCAGAACCCGGGGGGTGGGGTGCATCTGCACCAGATCGGCGAGCCCGGCGATCAGCTTGACCTTCCGGGCGTCGGCCGGAAGCCGAACGCCGCCGGCCGTTCCGAATGGAACGCATGCCGTTTCACGAGTGATCGCAGCGGGTTGCAGAGACCGCTGCAGATGGGGTGGACCGGATGGAACGGCGCGGCTTGGCCCCCGTGGGAACGGCGATTCGCCGTCTCGATGGAAAACCCCGTTTTTTCAGGAACTTGAACCAGCCCGCCGGCCCACGCACCCGCTGGCACGGGTCTTGAGTAGAGAAGCGGTCGTGAGCCACCACAGCAGCGACCGACAGCCGGCCCCGAGCGAGCGCGCCACCGTCCTGGTGGTCGATGACGAGCGTGGGCCCCGTGAATCCCTCCGGATGATCCTGGAGCCCAACTACGACGTCGCGGTCGCGCGCGACGGATCGGAGGCGCTCCGGACCCTCCGGCAGCAGCCGATCGATCTGGTCACGCTCGACCTGAACATGCCGGGCATGCAGGGCGAGGAGCTGATGCGGCTGATCCGGCGGGAGTTCCCCGAGGTCGAGCTGATCATCATCACCGGCCACGGCTCCCTCGAGAACGCCACCGAGGCGATCCGATACGGCGTCGCCGACTACCTGCAGAAGCCCTTCGACGTGGTGCAGGTCATGGCCGCGGTCTTCCGCTGCCTGTCCCGGCGTCGCGGTCGCGTACGCCTCGTGGAGTTCCTCTCGTCGCTGGGCGAGACCGTCGGGTACCAGGATCAGATCGAGGCCATCCTCGAGCAGGCCGAGCGCGACCCCCGGGTCGGAAGGCGGGTCGGGACACTCCTCGACCAGCTCGAGGCGCCGGAAGCCCACCCCATGGCCCACGCGCTCGGCTTCCTCGAGGTGTTGGCCGATACCGTCGAGGTCCAGAGCGACTTCTTGCGCGGCCACGCGCGACGCACGGGCTACTACGCCGGCTTGCTGGCCGACCGGCTGCAGCTCGACGCACGCCTCGTCGAAGACGTGCGAATCGCGGGCTTCGTCCACGACGTGGGCAAGATCGGGGTGCCCAGCGAGCTCCTGATGCGGCCGGGCGCCCTCGACCCCAAGGAGCGATGCCTGCTCGAGAAGCACCCGGAGATCGGCGCGCGGCTGGTCGAGCCCATGCGCGTGTCGATGGACGTGCTCTCGGCCGTGCGGCACCACCACGAGTGGTGGGATGGGCGCGGCTATGGCGATGGCCTCTACGGCGAGCAGATCCCCCTCTCGGCGCGCGTCGTCGCATTGGCCGACGCCTACGACGCGATGACCTGCGACCGACCCTACCGCCAGGCGCTGCTCCCCGAGGTCGTGCGTCACGAGATCGAACGCTACGCCGGCGTGCAGTTCGACCCGACCCTGGCCAAGGAGTTCCTGCGCTTGATGGACGCATCGGAGGTGCCCCTCCAGGTGCTGGCCGAGTCGTCGACCCTCCAGGAGGACGCGGCGTGAGCACCACCGAGTTCCAGATCCCGCTCTTCGAAACCGACGAGCCGGTGGCGCGCGCCGAGGCGCGCGAGGACCGGGTGCAGGTGGTGCGCTACTGCCGCTTCCCGCGGGTCTGTGCCGATCAGCGGATGCGGACCGCATTCACACGAGATGTCTCTCCCTCCGGGCTCTGCGTGCGCGTGGACACGACCGAGCCCGTGGGGGCCTTGCTTCGCCTGGTTCCACGGGGGGTGGATGGGGAGCCCGAGCCTGAGCGCATCGGGCGGGTCGCCTGGACGCGAGCCACGGCGGACGGGGGGCGATGGCTCGGCATCGCGATGCTCCCTTGCGAGCAGCGCGAGCCGATCCGGATCCGCTACGTCCGCCGCCCCAGCCTCCGCCGATCCAGCGCATAGACCGCGCCGCCATTCGGGCTAGATTCTGCGCCCATGTTCGGAATCGGCATGCCCGAGCTCCTCGTCATCCTGGTGGTGGCGCTGCTGGTCTTCGGCCCCTCGAAGCTCCCCGAGCTGGCCCGCAATCTGGGGCGCGGCCTGGCCGAGTTCCGCCGGGCCTCCAGCGACATCCGCCAGAGCCTGATGGATGCGGAGAACGAGGCGCGCCGCTCGATCCAGACCCCGCCTCCGAAAGCGCCGGGCGCGCCGGAGGTCGGCGCCCAGTCCTCGGCGGCGGCTCCGACCCAGCCCTCGGAGGCTCCCAAGAAGGAGCCGGCGGCCCCCCCCTCGGGACCTGACGAGGGCGGCTGATGTCGGAGGCCGCGCTCCCGCTGACCGAGCACCTCGCCGAGCTCCGGTCGCGGCTGTTCAAGATCATCCTGGCCTGGGGCCTCGGCTTCGCCGGCGCCTGGAGCTTCAGCGAGATCATCTTCGGCTTCCTGCTAGAGCCCGCGACCGCGGCCCTCGGCGAGGGCGGCAAGCTGCAGGCCATCGCGCCGACCGAGATCTTCTTCACCTACCTGAAGTGCGCCCTGCTGGCCGGCTTCGTCTTCGCGCTGCCGGTGATCTTCTGGCAGCTCTGGGCCTTCATCGCTCCGGGGCTCTATCCCTCGGAGAAGAAGGTCGCGGTGCCCTTCGTGCTCTGCTCGACGGTGCTCTTCGCGAGCGGTGGCGCGTTCGGGTACTACGCCGTGTTCCCGCTGGTCTACGAGTTCTTTGCGGGCTTCAGCAGCAGCTTCGTGGAGTCGGCCTGGACCATGCGGGAGGTCTTCTCCCTGACCACCCGGCTCCTGCTGGCCTTCGGCACCGGCTTCGAGCTGCCCGTGGTGGTGTTCTTCCTGGCCGCCGCGGGCATCGTGGATCCGCGCCAGTTCATCGGCGGTCTCAAGTACGCCGTCCTCGTCTCCTTCGTGTTCGCCGCGGTGCTCACGCCCCCCGACGTGGTCAGCCAGATCCTGCTCGCCGTGCCGCTGGTCGTGCTCTACCTCGTCGGCGTCGGCGTCGCCTACCTGTTCGCGCCGCGGCGAGAGGACTCCGACCCGGAGTAGCGACGGCCAGGGCACCGAGATGGCACCGGGGGTCTCGCCCCGCGGCCGTGGCGGCGCGGCGAGCCGTGGTAGCCTGAAGTCTTGGAGTACGTGGTGAACCTGCTCGGAATGCTCGAGACCTCCTTTGCGCTCCAGCTCGCCACCTCCATCGTGTGCGGCGGGGTGGTCGGCGTCGAGCGCCAGCTCCGGGGCAAGCCGATCGGCATCCGGACCGCCATCCTGATCTGCCTCGCCACCCAGATCTTCGTCCGGCTGAGCGTCGAGATGGGCGGTACCGGCTCGGACCCGACACGGGTGCTCGGCCAGGTCGTCACCGGCGTCGGCTTCCTCGGAGCGGGCGTCATCCTGGCCCGGGGCGGGGCCGTGACCGGCGTGACCTCGGCGGCCGTCGTCTGGATGCTGGCGGCGATCGGCAGCACGGTCGGCGCCGGGCGCCCGGCCGAGGCGCTGGCCTTGTCGCTCCTCACGGTCGGCGTCCTGATCGGAATCCGCTTGCTGGAGTCCGCGTTCAAGCGCCTCGGCGGAGGCTCCGACGAACCCGAGGAGAGCGGGAGCTGACATGCCGATCACGGCCTTCGACCACGTGGCCCTCCCGACGAGCCACCCGGAGGAGCTGATCGACTTCTACGGGGGCCTGGGCTTCCTCGTCCCCGACCTGGACGAGTGGCGAAGCGCCGAGCTGCCCTTCTTCTCGGTGTTCTTCGGAAGCCAGAAGATCAACTTCCACACGCCGGCCATGTGGCAGAACCCCGATTTCCAGCTCCGGGGTCCAAGCTCGGCCCCGGGCTGTGGCGACCTCTGCTTCGTCTGGGAGGGGGGATCCCCGACTCTGCAGAGCCTGCTGGAGGCCGCGGGGGTCGCGATCATCGCGGGGCCCATCGACCTGCACGGCGCGGCCGGAAGGGGCACGAGCGTCTACGTACGCGACCCGGACGAGAATCTGCTCGAGTTCATCGTCTACGACGAGTGACCTGGCCTCAGATCGAGAGCAGTCGAGTCACGATCGCATCGCGCGCCGCCGCGGCATCGACGGCCGTCGCCACCTGCATCGGCAATCCCATTCCGGAGCCCGCGGGCACCTCGAGCGTGCGCATCGTCCCCCTCTCGATGGTCGGAAGGACGTGCAGGTCCTCGAAGTGCAGGGCCGATTCGTCCACCAGGGAGAGGACCGTGAGGGGATCGTGGAGGAAGGCGACGTTGTCGTCCGCGAGCGTGCCGCCGAGACCGGTGAAGATCTTGCGCTGGAAGGGCGTCCAGCGCCGGACCTGATCCACCAGCAGCCGCGGGACGGGCCCCTCCCTCTCGGCCAGGCGCAGCAGGTCCTGCTCGCGCAGCCAGGTCTGCAGGGTGACGTCGGCACTGACCAGGCGGGTGCGGAAGCCGGCGCCCAGCACCATCACCGAGGCCTCCGGGTCGGAGCACAGGTTGTAGTCGATGCCGGGCTTGCAGCGCAGCTCGCCGATCCGCACCTCGCGGATGTGCCCGCCCATGATCGTCAGCCGCGAGACGCGCTCGGGCAGCTCCGGGTCGAGAGCCAGGGCGTGAGCCAGGTTGGTCAAGGGACCGATCGCCACGATCTCGAGGTCGGGGATCTCCTTCGCGGTGCGCACGATGCGCTCTGCGGCGGGCTCGTCGCTGCGCACGGCGTCCGGCCCGTCGGGGTAGTCCTTCGTCTCGATGTCGCGCCACACGAAGCGCTCCCGCCGGACCAGCGCATTCTCCGCGCCCACACAGACCTCCACCTCGGGCCGGCCGGCCAGCCCCAGCATACGCGCCGCCGCCCAGGCCCGACCCTCGGCGTTGCCCGCCACGGTCGTCACGGCGGCCAGCTCGAGATCGCCCGGCGCCGAGAGGAGCACGGCCATCGCCAGGGCGTCGTCGACGTCCGAACCGATGTCGGTATCGAGCAGCAGCGGGCGCGGCATGGTGCCTCCTAGGTCGCCTTCGACTTCTTCGGAGGCTTCATGTGCGTCTCGATGAAGCTCGTGTCGTAGCTCCCGGCACGGAAGACGGGGTTCTCGACGAGTCGGCGGTGGAAGCTCAGCGAGGTGTGGATGCCCTCGACCTGGAACTCCGCGGCCGCCCGGCCCAGGCGCGCGATGGCTTCGTCGCGGTCGGCTCCCCAGACGACCAGCTTCGCCAGCATCGGGTCGTAGTGAACGGTCACCTCACTGCCCGCCTCCACGCCGGAATCCACGCGCACACCCTCTCCGCGGGGCTCCTGCCAGCTCTCGATCGTACCCGGTGAGGGCAGGAATCCCTTCTCGGGGTTCTCGGCGTAGACGCGCGCCTCGATGGCGTGGCCGCGCAGGGCGAGATCGGCCTGGGCGAGCGAAAGGGGCTCGCCCGCTGCGACGCGGATCATCTCCTGCACGAGGTCCACGCCCGTCACCATCTCGGTGATCGCATGCTCGACCTGGATGCGCGTGTTCATCTCCAGGAAGTAGAAGCGCCCCTCGCGGTCGAGGAGGAACTCGAAGGTCCCGACGCTCTGGTAGCCGAGGGCCCTCGTCGCGGCGAGGGCGGCATCGCCCATGGCCGTGCGCAGCTCCTCGTTCATGTGAGGGGCGGGCGCCTCCTCGACCAGCTTCTGGTGCCGGCGCTGGATCGAGCATTCGCGCTCGAAGAGCTGGACCGCGTGACCCTGCCCGTCGGCCAGGACCTGGATCTCGACGTGGCGCGGGCTCTGGATCCACTTCTCGACGTAGAGCCCGTCGTCGCCGAAGGAGGCCTGCGCCTCGCTGCGCGCCCGGGGCAGGGCCTTGGCCAGGCCCTCCTCATCCTCGACGAGGCGCAATCCGCGGCCTCCGCCACCGGCGCTCGCCTTGACCATGACGGGGTAGCCGATCGCCTCGCAGTGCGCGGGCAGGTCGCCATCGTCGAGGCGGGTGACGGCGCCGGGCACGATCGGAACGCCGGCCGCCTCCATGGTCCGGCGGGCCGTGACCTTGTCGCCCATCTGGCGCATCACGTCGCTCGAAGGACCGATGAAGGTCACCCCCGCGGCCTCACAGGCCTGGACGAAATCGGCGCTCTCGGACAAGAAGCCGTAGCCGGGATGGATCGCCTCGGCGCCGCAGTCGCGGGCGATCCCGACGATGCGCTCGCCATCCAGGTAGGAGTCGCGGGCCGGTGCTGCGCCGCAGGGGTGGGCCTCGTCGGCCATGCGCACGTGCAGGGCCGACGCGTCGGCCTCGGAGTGGACGGCTGCCGTCCGGATGCCGAGCTCCCGGCAGGCACGGATCACCCGAACGGCAATCTCGCCCCGGTTCGCGACGAGGACCTTTCCGAAGATCGCGCTACCTCAGCAGAGAGAGGGTCGAGGTCCGAACCCGTTCGGCGATCGTCTCGGGGGATTCCTCCTCGACGCGCTCGTCGGGCTCGATCTTGAAGATGGTCTGCCCCTTGGCGACGACCGTGCCGTCCTGCTCCGCCAGGCGGTTCTCGGTGACGGTCCCCGCGAAGGGCGCGACCACCTTGTTGAACATCTTCATCACCTCGATGATGAAGAGCGGTTGACCCTCCTCGAAGTGTTCGCCCACGTCGACGAGCACGGGCAGGTGGGGTGCCTCGCGCGCGTAGAAGGTACCGCCCATGGGCGTGACGATCTCGTCGGCCGAGGCCTTCGGCGGCGGCGAGAGCGCGCGGGTGCAGCTCGCCACCTCGTCGGGGTCGAGGAACTTCTCGGGAAAGACTGGTAGCAGGCTCTCGTCGACGGTGATGCCCAGGAACTCCGAGCGCAGGCCGATGCGCGGAATCATGAGCAGGAGCTCGAGGCCGACCTGATGACCCCGGTGGGCCGCCTGGCAGGCCTGCCACAGCGCGGCATCGCCGCCGGACAGGGCATCGTTGGCATCCGCCGCGAAGAGCTGGTCGAACTCCTCCCGGGTCCGGGCACCGGTGCGCAGCTCGACCTGCGCGTAGAAGGCCAGCGCGTCGGCGAGCATCTCCTGATCCTGGGGCCAGATCTTCTCGGAGGGCGGGCCACCGCCGCGCTCCTCCATGTCGAGGAAGTGGTAGAGACGATCCAGGAAGTGGATCGGGTTCTCGAGGGCGCGAACCTGCTCGCCCTCGACCTCCCAGAGCTCGCCATCGAAGCGCCCGAGGAAGCCGGCCAGCACGTGGGGGTTCTCGAGGAGCTTCATGATGGGACGGATCAGGAGCGTCTGCTTGGCCGCCAGCACCGATCGGGCGTCCTTGTCGTCCAGCGCCTTCAGCAGCTCTCCCGCCGCCAGCTCGAGATCGACGTCGCTCACCACCTGTTGCAGGGCGCCCACGGCCGCCAGGAAGGACTGCATGAAGCGGGTATTCGGCTCGGCCATCACGCCCTTGCCGAGGAACCACTGCACCAGTCCGTAGTGCACGGGGAGGTTGGTATGGAGGTCGTCGCCGCGCAGCTCCGTGCGGCGGAGCACCTCGGCCATGCGCTCGTAGTTGTCGCGCCGGGTCTCGCCGTCGGTCAGCACCAGGGCGACGTTGGAGTCGTAGGCCCCGGCCAGGTTGTAGTAGATGAAGGTGCCGGTATCGGGGTTTCGCGTGCCGATGCCCTGGTCCCAGCGGATCTCCCCCGCGATCGGCTTCGTCCAGCTCCGGATCAGACCACCCGCATGGGGCTGCAGTGCCGCATTGGTGGCGTTGATGCGCACCTCCAGACCCGAGACCGAGCGCAGCACCCGCTCGGGCTTGGGCAGCCTCGGCCCGTGGGTGGCGAGGAGCAGCATCGCCTCGATCAGCTCCTCGACGACGAAGAAGTCCTCGGGATCGTCCGGGTTGCTGAACTTCACCGCATAGGCGAGCTCGGTGACCCCGTGCTCGACCTGGATGCGCGTGTTCATCTCCATGAAGAAGTGGTTGAAGCCCTCGACGATGCACTCGAAGGTGGAGGCCGAATCGAGCCCGGTGGCCTCGCCGAAGCGGGCACCCTCCTCCTCCATGCGTCCGAGGGTCTCCTTGTCGCCGCGCAGGATCTCGGCTGTGCGGCCGCTGGCCTCCTTGAGCTCGGCGTCGAGCAGCTCCTGGGTGAGGGAGACCTCGAGCAGCTTCTGCTCGTGCATCTGGACCGAGCAGTCGCGGCCGCCCAGGGAGACCGTCCAGGTGCCGTTGCCGAGCAGCTGGATCTCGTTGTGGCGAGTGCTCTCGATGTTGAGCTCGATCAGGAAGTTCCGGTTCGAGCCGGGCTCGACCACCTTCACCTCGGCGAGCACGTCCATGACCGCGGCGGCCACCTCCTCGGACCTGCTCACCACCCGCTGGCCCTTGCCACCGCCGCCGCCGATGTGCTTGAAGCGCACCCGATGGTTCGGATACTCGCTCCAGATCTCGCGGCACTCCTCTTCGGCCGCACCCTGGAGCTCCGCGATGCTCACGAGCTCCACGGTGGCCGCATAGCCGGCCTGGAGAAGCTCTTCCGCGTTCTCTTCGGGGCTGCGATCCTCGCTCCAGGCGAACTCGAGACCGTGCTCGCGGGCCAGCTCCTCGAGGCCCGGCTGCCCGCCCACCCGCGCGATCAGGGTCCGGGCGCTGAGATCGTCGATGCCCGGGATGACGGCGTTGCCGAGGCCGCGCGCCATCTTCTTGGCCTCGTCCTTCGCACCCGCCTGCCGTACCACCTTGGAGCTGGGTCCGACGAAGGCGAGACCCGCCTGCTCCACCGCTTCGATGAACTCCGCGTCCTCGGCCATGAAGCCATAGCCGGCGAAGATGTGCGTGTAGTGGTGGCTCGTCGCGATCTCGATGATCTCTTCGACGCGGGCGAGCTTCTCTTCCTGGCCGGCCCCCATGTAGTCGGGGACGCGATGCACGTTCTCCGGGAATCGCAGGCTGCGCAGCTCGGGCGCAAGGCAGCGCGGGTAGACCACCGAGTCCTTCTCGGAGAGCAGCATTCCGTACTCGCGGATGCCCACGCGGTCGAAGATCTCGAAGGCCTCCCGGCGAACCGGGCCGCGGCACACGACCAGGCACTTCAGGTCGGCGAGGGAGAAGGATCGCAGCCACGGCGAGTCGGCCTCGTGGAAGCGCACGGGTTCCTGCTTGGCGTCCAGCACGTCTCTCGCTCCTACTCGAACTCGCGCTGGGGCCCGCCCATCGCGGAGGGCGTGTAGGTGCGCACAAGGAAATCGAAGTTCTTGGCCAGCACTCGTCGGCTGGTCCCCGGCAGGACGACCCGCGAGACCGAGCCCAGGGAGAGGGCTTCCTTGGGGTTCATCAGCTCCTGCTCGTAGCGATCGCGCAGGCCCGCCAGGCCGGCCTCGCGCTGGCCGATCGCCTCTTCTTCGGCGGCGCCACCGGCCACCGCCTTGCGGTAGTCGGCCTCGAGCTTGCGGATCTCGTCCTTGTAGACGAACTCGGTGCCGCCGCCGGGGCCCATCACGGCAATGCGCGCGTGCGGCATCGCGAAGACCATGTCCGCCCCCACGTAGTGGGAGTTGTAGGCTGCGTAGGCTCCGCCGAAGGCGTTGCGGATGATCAGCGTGATCGAGGGAACCCGCACGTCGATGATCGCGTCGAGCAGGCGCCGTCCCTCGAGAATGATCCCGCGCGACTCCTGCTCGGTGCCCGGCAGGAAGCCCGTCGTGTCCTCGAGGAAGAGCAGGGCGATGTTGTAGATGTTGCAGAAGCGGATGAAGCGCTGGGCCTTGCGGGCCGCATCGACGTCGATCTGCCCGGAAGCCACCGCCGAGTTGTTCGCCACGATGCCGATCACGTGGCCACCGATGCGCCCGAAGGCCGTGACCATGTTGCGCGCCCGGGTGGGCTGGAGCTCGAAGAACTCGCCGTGGTCGCAGATCTGCTGGATGAAGAGCGTGATGTCCAGGGGCGCGCTCATGCCCGCCGGCGAGTGGAAGGTGCGCCGGAAGAGGATGTCCTCTTCGATGGTGAAGCGGCCCGCGGGATCACTGGTCTCGACGAAGGGCGGTGAGCTGTGGTTGTTGTCGGGCAGGTAGCCGAGCAGCCGCTGCGCGGTGCGCAACGAGGCCAGCTCGTCGGAGGTGGTGACGTCGTCGACGCCGTTCATCCCGTGCACGCCGGGTCCACCCAGATCGTCCGCACTCACGTCCTCGCCGAGGGCGCTCTTCACCACTCCCGGCCCCGTCAGCCCGATGAAGGTGTCCTCGCTCTGGATCATGAAGGAGCCCTGCCGGGGCAGGTAGGCGCCGCCACCCGCGTTGTACCCGAACATCAGACTGATGCTGGGCACGACGCCGCTGATCTTGCGCAGGGCGGTGAAGGCCTCGCTGTACCCGTCCAGGCCGCCCACGCCCGCGGGCACGAAGGCGCCGGCCGAATCGTTCATGCCGATCAGCGGAATGCCGCGCTCGGCGGCCATGTAGATCAGCCGCGCCAGCTTGTCGCCGTTGGTCGCGTCCATGGAGCCCGCGCGCAGGGTGAAGTCGTGGCCGTAGACGGCGACGTCCCGGCCGTCCATGTCGAGGATGCCCGTGACGATGGCGGCGCCGTCCAGGGAGGGGCCCCAGTTGTGCCAGAGCAGGTTGGGCTCGCGATCGGTCAGCACCTTGATCCGCTCGAACACGGTCATGCGGTTCTTGGCGTGCTGGACCCGCAGCCGCGCTGGCCCGCCGCCCCGGTGGGGACGCTCGTCCAGCTCCTGGCCGAGCTCGAGGGCCGTCTCGTAGGCGGTGGGCGCTGCGCTGGGCGCAGGGGCGCCTGCCCGGCTGGCGTGGGGAGCCAGCGGGTTGTCGAGGGTGTACCGGGGGAGGGGTGCGTCCATTCGGGTCCTGGCGGTGGGTGTCCTAGAGGCTCGAGACCTCGACGATCCGTTCTCGCAGCTCCCGGTCGTAGGCCACGATGTCGAGGGGCTCGCGGGCGACGCCCGTGTCGATGGCCGCCTGGGCGACTGCGGGCGCCACGTAGAGCAGGACCCGGGGGTCGAAGGGCTTCGGGATGATGTAGGTGGGGCCGAAGTCCATGCTCTCGCCGGGATAGGCCCGCTTGACGACCTCGGGGATGGCCTCGCCGCGCTGCGCCAGCTCGGCCAGCGCGTTGACGGCCGCCCGCTTCATCGCCTCGTTGATCGAGGTCGCGCGCACGTCCAGGGCGCCTCGGAAGATGAAGGGGAAGCCGAGCACGTTGTTCACCTGGTTGGGGTAGTCCGAGCGGCCCGTGGCAATGATCGCGTCGGTGCGGACGGCAGCCACGGCGGGCGGGGAGATCTCGGGATCGGGGTTGGCCATGGCGAAGATGATCGGATCCGCGGCCATCGACTTCACCATGTCCGGGGTGACGAGACCCGCCTGGGAGAGGCCGACGAAGACATCGGCGCCCCTCATGGCGTCCTCTAGCGTGCGCGCCTCGGTGGCGACGGCGAACTCGGCCTTGCGCTCGGTCATGCCCTCGCTGCGGCCCTCGTAGAGGACCCCGCGGCTGTCGACGAGCGTGATGCTCTCGGGCGCGGCGCCGAGATCCCGGTAGAGGCGAGCGCAGGCCGTGCCCGAGGCGCCCGCCCCGGAGAAGACGACCCGGACGTCCTCGATCTTCTTGTCCTGGATGACGAGGGCGTTCAGCAGGGCGGCGGCGGAGATGATGGCCGTCCCGTGCTGGTCGTCATGGAAGACGGGGATGTCGAGGGTCGCCTTCAGGGTCTCCTCGATCTCGAAGCACTCCGGAGCGCGGATGTCCTCCAGATTGATCCCGCCGAAGGTCGGCGCGATCAGCTCGCAGGTCCGGATGATCTCCTGGGGGTCGGTGCTGTCGATCTCGATGTCGAAGACGTCGATGTCGGCAAAGCGCTTGAAGAGAACGCCCTTGCCCTCCATGACGGGCTTGCCGGCCAGGGCGCCGATGTTGCCGAGACCCAACACCGCCGTGCCGTTGGAGATGACCGCCACGAGATTTCCCTTGGCGGTGTAGCGATACGCATCGCCCGGGTGCTTGGCGATCTCACGGCAGGGCTCGGCCACACCGGGGCTGTAGGCCAACGACAGGTCCTTCTGGGTGACCGTTGGCTTGGTTGGAACCAGCTTGATCTTTCCGGGGCGCCCGTCCGCGTGGTATCGGAGCGCCTCTTCCTTGGTGATCACCGCGTGTCCTCGCCCTTGGGTTGCCTCTGACACCCTGGGGGCACTGCAAATCCCTGCCCCGGTTGGGAATGCGCGGGGGCCAGCCAGTCTATCAGAAAGGGCTGACCTCGCCGACCGGCCAAAGCCCTGTCCAATCAGGAGGTTACGCCGCTTTCGAGACGTCTCGGCCCGGCCCTACTCCTTGAGCAGTTCCCGGGCGATCACGAGACGCTGGATCTGGTTCGTGCCCTCATAGATCTGCATCAGCTTGGCGTGGCGCATCAGCTTCTCGACCGGGTACTCCTTGGTGTACCCGTTGCCGCCGAATACCTGCACCGCATCGGTCGTGGCATCCATGGCCATGTCCGTCGAGAAGCACTTGGCGAAGGACGAGAACTTCGAGGCGCGCAGGCCCTCGTCGATCATCCAGGCGCTCTGGCGGGTGAGCAGGCGGCCCGCCTCCAGGTTCTTGGCCATGTCGGCCAGCATGAACTGCACGGCCTGGAAGCCCGCGATGGGGAAGCCGAAGGCCTTGCGCTCCTGGGCGTAGGCCACGCTCTCGTCCAGCGCGCGCTGGGCGATCCCGCAGGCCAGCGCGCCGATCGAGGGGCGCGTGGTGTCGAGGGTCTGCATGGCGATCTTGAAGCCCTCGCCC
The DNA here is from genome assembly GCA_002687015.1 of Deltaproteobacteria bacterium. Lineage (GTDB taxonomy): Bacteria > Myxococcota_A > UBA9160 > UBA9160 > UBA6930. Next base: position 985 of record NYZB01000151.1, on the reverse strand, counting down.
TCTTCGCCGAGCCGCTGGGAGGCGGGCACGCGGACGTTGTCGAAGTGGATGACGCAAGTGTCGCTGGCCCGCTGGCCCATCTTGTCCTCCTTCTTCCCGGGGGCGATCCCCGGGAGGTCGGAGGGCATGACGAAGGCGCAGATCCCCTTGTGGCGGGAGCTGCGATCGAGGGTGGCGAACACGGTGTAGAGCTCGGCCACGCCGCCGTTGGTGATCCAGCACTTGGTGCCGTTCAAGATGTAGTCGTCGCCGTCCTTCTCGGCGAGCAGCTGGAGGCCCGCGACGTCCGAGCCTGCGGCGGGCTCGGACAAGCAGAAGGCGATCTGGTTGAAGATCGACCCCGTCAGCTGCCCGAGCCACTCCTTCTTCTGGACCTCGTCGCCGCCGACCAGGATCGGCGTCAAACCCAGGTCGTTGGCCATGATCGAGGTCGCCATCCCCGAGCAGCCCCAGGCCAGCTCCTCGACCACGAGGCAGCTGTCGAGCAAGGAGAGACCCACGCCGTCGTACTCGTGGGGGATCGAAAGGCTGGAGAGCCCGAGCTCCCAGGCCTTCTTCATGATCTCGTGGGGGAACTCGCCGCTCTGGTCGTACTCGGCGGCGACGGGCGCGATCTCGTCGCGGGCGAAACGGCGCGCCGTGTCCTGGAGTGCGACCTGCTCGTCGGTGAGAGTGAAGTCCATCTGGCTGACTCCCAGTCATTTTGTCCTTAGGAATCAAGGACTTGGCCGGGCATCGTAGCCAACTCCCGAACCCCCGTCGCTGACCGGGGCGTCGGTGGAGCCGCTCGCTGGGCTAGCTGCGGTGGGGCCGCTTCGCTCCTTCTCTTGGGATCGCGGGGCGGCGGGCACCCTACGCTCATGGCTCGGCCGGGACGTCGTACTTCCGGCGTTGCGTGGACGCAGTGTCGCCTCCGCGGCTGGCGCCGCAGGCGACCTGGCCCAGCGGCCTGCGAGCCTGCCTGCGCTTCACTTCGCTACGGGTG
>NYZB01000150.1 GCA_002687015.1 Deltaproteobacteria bacterium | reverse complement strand
TAGGAACAGAGGGTCCCTGTGCGGATCGCGCGCTCCAGGTGACGTCCGAGAGGTCGATGCACTTCCAGCAGCCTCGTCATGGAAGAGCGGATGCGATTGTAGACGGCGCTGCGCGCCTTCTCGGCCGCACCCGGGGCGTGACGACCGCGCCCTCCGAGACCCGGTGCCGCTGACAGGCCCTGTTCCAGGAAGCCATCTCTTCCTGGATGGCCCGCAGCCGTCCCGCGTCGCGGGCGGTTTCGGCCTCGGCCAGTTGCTCCCCGAGCTCCTCGAGTCGGCGCCGGTAGTCCCGGCGCGCCTGCGGATCCAGCAGCTCTGCGCCCCGCGCGTCGGGCTCGGCGGTGTTCGCCTCCGAGGCCAGCTCCATCAGGTCCATCGGGAGGTGGCCCTGGCCGGGTTCGGCCAGGAGACGCGAGAGGTACTCGATGCCCTTGGTGGCGCGGACCCTCACGGTATGGGGGCCCGTTGGCGGATCGGGCCGGCGTGGCCGTGTCCTTGCTGCCCACCCGGGGGCCGGATAGCCTCGTGGGGTTGATGCACGCGTCGCCCCCAAAGAGCCCCCGCCGGTCCCACGGACCAGCGACCGGGCAGGCCGAGGCCTCCTCGGGCGCCCCCTGGGCGCGCCCAAGGCGCCGCCCTCTGGGCCGCCCCCGGCTCCTGACTCCCGACGACGTGCTCCCGGGTGGGCTGCATCCGCCGAGCGCGCGGTCGCTGGCCACTCCCTCACGTGAGGTCGATCGATGGATGTCCTGACCCTGGTCTTGCTGGTGGGCGCTTGCCTGCTGCTCTCGGCCTTCTTCTCGGGGAGCGAGACGGCCCTGCTGCGCCTCGGCCCCCACGAGTTGGAGGAGGAGGTAAAGGCGTTGCGGGGCCCCGCGGCGCTCGCCGCCCGCGACCTGCTCGATCTCACCTCCCGGCTGCTCGTCACGATCCTGCTGGGCAACAACCTGGTGAACATCCTCGGGGCGAGCGCCGCGTCGGCCCTGGCCATCGGCTACCTGGGCGAGACCACGGGGCTCCTGGTCGCCACGGCCGTCATGACGGTCACGGTGCTGATCTTCTGCGAGGTGCTGCCCAAGGCCGCCGCGGCGGGGCACCCGCGCCGTATCGGCTTCGCCGTGGCCCTGCCGATCTACGTGCTGCACCAGGCCCTGCGACCGGTCCATGCGCTCTTCGACCGGATCGTCGAGCCCGTGGTGCGCTGGGTCGGCGGAACCGAGACGTCGGACTCGATGGCTGCCACCGAGACGGTGCTGCGCCTCGCCCGGGCGACGGCCAGCGGGGAGCCCGAGGGCTCGCCCCTCGCGATCATCGGCGCCACGGCCGGCGCCGCCGAGATGACGGTCGAGGAGATCATGGTTCCGCGGACCGAGATCGTGGCCTTCCCCGACACGACGCGGCCCGCCGAGCTGCTCGAAGCGGTGCTCGAAGAGCGCTACACCCGGGTTCCCCTCTACCACGAGGACATCGACCAGGTGCTGGGAGTGGTGCACCTGAAGGACCTGGTCGAGTACGTGCGCGGCGGCGGCTCGGACGTCACCAGCATCCTGAAGCCCGTCCTGCGGGTTCCCGAGCGCAAGCCCATCCTGCTCCTGCTCCAGGAGATGCAGCGCGGCTTCATGCACATGGCGATGGTCAAGGACGAGTTCGGTGTGACGCTGGGTCTGTGCACGGCCGAAGACATCCTCGAGGAGATCGTGGGCGAGATCCGGGACGAGTTCGACCGCGAGGAGCTGCAGACGATCCGCGCGGCGGACGAAGGCTACGAGGCGTTGGGGCGAGTCAAGGTGCTCGACTTCAACCGCCAGACGGGCTGGGAGGTTCCCGCAGAGCGAGGCGACTCGCTGGGCGGCCTGGTCTTCAACTCCCTCGGCCGGGCGCCCAAGCAGGGAGACCGGGCGGACGTGCCGGGCTTCCGCGTCACCGTGACCGGCGTCTCGGGCAGCCGCATCACGCGCGTGCGCGTCGAGCGAAGCGGCGCGCTCGCCGAGGTGAGCGGCTGATGAGCGAAGCGCGAGAGCTGCGCGTCGAGAAGGAGGGCCCCGTCTTCACCGTCGTCATGGACCGGCCCGCGCGCCGCAACGCGGTCGACCGGCGCCAGGCGGCTGCCCTCGCGGCGGCCTTCCGGGATTTCGAAGGCGACGACGAAGCCCGGGTGGCGGTGCTGTGCGGAGCCGACGGCGGTTTCTGCGCGGGCGCCGACCTCCACGAGGTGGCAGCGGGCGCCGGCGATGCCAATCAGCTGAAGGAGACCGGAGACGGGCCCATGGGGCCGACCCGCATGGAGCTCTCCAAGCCCGTCATCGCCGCGGTCTCCGGCTACGCGGTCGCGGGCGGTCTGGAGCTCGCCGTGTGGTGCGACCTCCGCGTGATGGAGGAGACGGCCACCTTCGGTGTCTTCTGCCGCCGCTGGGGCGTGCCGCTCGTCGATGGCGGCACCGTCCGTCTCCCCAGGTTGATCGGTCACGGGCGCGCCATGGACCTGATCCTGACCGGCCGCGCGGTGGGCGCGGAGGAGGCGCTGCGCATCGGCCTGGCCGATCGCATCGTGCCCGAGGGAAGCGCCCGCCAGGCCGCTGAGACCCTCGCGCGCGAGATCGCAGCCTTTCCCCAGCGCTGCATGCGCGCCGATCGCCTGTCGGCCATCGAGCAATGGGGCAAGCCCGTGCAGGACGCGCTTCGCTCGGAGTTCCAGCACGGCGTCGAGGTGGTCCGCTCGGGTGAGACCCGCGAAGGTGCCGCGCGTTTTCGCGACGGCGCGGGAAGGCACGGCCGTTTCGCCTGAGGGCGCTCTGGGGATTCAAGCAGATCTGGAATGATTCCCAGGAGTTCGGGCGAGAGTTGCCGGTCGGTACAGCTGGGCGGCAGGTGGCCCGATAAAGCCCAGAACGAAACCGCGTGCGCTGGAGTGCGCACGCCATCCCATCGACAACGAGGAGTCGCCAGGTCATGACCCGGTCTCGAACCATCGCACTGATCACCGCACTGCTTCTGGCCTGGGCCACCGTGGGCTGCGCCAGCCTGGGCTTGAACCGCTCGGGAAACCAATTCAACTACGACAACGCCTCGATGATCAAGAAGGGCATGAGCAAGGACAAGGTGCTCGCGCTCCTCGAAGCCGAGCCGCGCGCGACGGGCAAGTCCGGTGGCCGCGAGCACTGGCACTTCGAGTACGTGCAGAACACCGGCGTGGGCATCCCGATCCCCTTCCTCGCCTCCGCGGGCGCTTCGAAGGGCCAGGCCTACACCTGCGACGTCTACTACGGCGGCTCCGGAAAGGTCGTCGAGGTGAGCTACTTCACGCGGCAGCTCGGTGGCGAGAGCGTGAGCTTCTAGCTCCGCCTTCGGCGCGACGCCGCCTGAAACGGGACGCCCCTCGCTCCTCCGAGCGGGGGGCGTCGTCGTTCGGGCGCGGAGCTGGAGGCGGGCGCAGGGCTCCCCTTCAGCCCGGGCCCGAGCCGAAGGCCACCTCGGGTAGCCAGGTGACGAGCTCGGGCCACAGGAAGACCGCCGCCAGCCCCACGAGCTGGAGCAGGACGAAGGGGAGGATGCCCCGGTAGAGATGGCTCAGCTCGACCTCCGGCGGGGCGACGCCCTTCAGGTAGAAGAGGGCGAAGCCCACGGGCGGGGGGAGGAAGGAGGTCTGCAGGCACACGGCCACCAGCATCGTGAACCAGAGCTTGTCGATGCCGAGGGTCACCGTGACGGGCTCCATGAGCGGCAGCACGATCAGGGTGATCTCGATCCAGTCGAGGAAGAATCCCAGCAGGAACACGAGGGCCATCAGGCACACGACGATGCCGGTGGGGCCGAAGGGCAGGGCGGTGATCGCCCCCTCGATCACCTCGTCACCGCCCAGCTCGCGAAGCACCACCGAGAAGCAGGTCGCGCCGAGGAAGATCGCGAAGATGAAGGAGGTGGTACGGCCCGTCGCCTGGGACACGCCCCGCATGGTGTCGAGGTCGAGCCGGCCCTTGGCCCACGCGAGCAGCGCGGCACCGAAGGCACCGACTCCGGCGGCCTCCGAGGGCGAGACGATCCCGAAGAAGATCGAGCCCAGCACCAGGAGGATCAGCCCGAGGGGCGGGAGCAGGGCCTTGCCCACGGCCACGAGCTCCGCACCCCGAAGCGGGGGCCCCTCCCTGGCTGGCGCGAGGGAAGGCCGAAACGCGCAGCGAAGGCCGAGGTAGGCCAGGTAGAGGGAGGCCAGCAGCAGACCCGGGAGCAGCGCCCCCAGGAAGAGGTCGCCGACCGACAGCTGCATCGGATCGCTCATCAGCACCAGCATGATGCTCGGCGGGATCAGGATGCCGAGGCAGCCGGCGGCGGCGACCGTGCCGACCGCGAGCTCTGGCTGATAGCCGTCCTCCAGCATGGCCGGCAGCGCCAGGGTTCCGAGCAGTGCGACCGAAGCCCCGATGATCCCGGTCGACGCGGCGAGGATCACGCCCAGCAGGGTCACGGCGAGTGCGAGCCCGCCCGCGAGTCGGCCGAACACGGCCTGGAGTGCGCGCAGCAGCTCGGCCGCCACACCGCTGCGATCGAGCATGTGGCCCATGAAGATGAAGAGCGGCAAGGGCACCAGGCCGTAGTTCGACATCGTTCCGTAGGTGCGGTCGACAACCAGGCCCAGGGTCATCAGGTCCGCATCCACATCGATGCCCTGGGCGTTCAGCAGCTCGCCGGTGCAGGCGAAGATCAGCCCGACCCCGGCCAGGACCCAGGCCACCGGGTAGCCCGAGATCAGGAGGGCCACGAAGCTCGCGAACATCAGGACGACGAAGAGGACGTTCAGGTCGAGGTCCACGCCGCTCAGCCCTCTCCCTGTTCGCCGGCTCGTGGCGGCCAGACCACCAACAGGTTGCGGGCGGCCGTCCCGAGCGCCTGCAGCGAGAGCAGGACCATCGCGAGGAAGAGCACGAGCTTGATGATCCAGCGCGCGGGAAGCCCACTGGGCATGGGGGATCGCTCCCCGAGCTGCCACGAAGAGAGGAAGAAGTCGAAGGCCCAGATGCTCACGATCGATGCGAAGGGGAGGAGCAGCAGCACGCAGCCCAGCAGCTCGATCCAGGCCCGCGTGCGGGGCGAGAGGCGCGCATGGAGCAGGTCGACGCGGACGTGCTCGTCCGTCGCGTAGGTGTAGGCGAAGCCCAGGAGGAAGGCGGCGGCGTAGAGGTGCCACTGCAGCTCCTCGAGCTCGATGAAGCCCCGGCCGAGCCCGTACCGCAGGCCGACGTTGACGACCAGTACTGCCACGAGCACCGGATAGAGCCAGGCCGCGGCGCCGCCCACCCGCGTCGAGAGGGCATCGACGAGATCCGCGAAGCGGCCCAGCGCTGTCCTCATCGCCGCATTCCCGGCGTCACCCGCGGAGGCGATCGCACGGGTCTACCGATCGGTGTAGGCGATGTCCGCCCAGCGCCCGTGCTCCGCGAGGAAGGCGCGGAGCGAGCTCCAGGCCCGGGCGAAGTCCGCATCCTGGGCGCTGGCTTCCTCCATCACCTCGTCGGCGGCCTGTCGGAAGCGGGCCAGGAGCTCCGGCGACCAGCGGTGGATCTCGACGCCCTCCTTCTCGAAGTAGGTGAGCGCCTTGCCCTGCAGGGCCAGGCCCCGGGTCAGCCCCCAGAGCGTGGCCGCATCGCAGGAGGTGCGGACGGCAGCCTGCTGGGAGGCGGAGAGCTTGGCCCAGCTCTTCTCGTTCACGGCCAGCTCCATGACCGAGGAGGGTTGGTGCCAGCCCGGGAAGTAGTAGTGCCGCGCCACCTTGTAGAAGCCCAGGTTCTTGTCGACCGCGGGCATCGAGTACTCCGTGGCATCGAGCACCCCCCGCTCGAGAGAGAGGAAGATGTCGCCGGCCGCGAGCATGGTCACCGAGGCTCCGAGCTTCTGGAGCACCTTTCCGCCCAGCCCGGCGTAGCGGACCTTGAGACCGGCGAGATCCGCCTCGCTCTCGATGGGCTTGCGGAACCAGCCCGATGCCTCCGGCGGAATCACCCCGCAGGGGATCGGGACCACCCCCTGCTTCCGGTAGATCTCTTCCCAGATCGCGAGGCCCCCGGCCTCGTGGAGCCAGGCCAGGAACTCGGGCGCGTCCGGTCCGAAGGGGATCGCGCCGAACACGGTCGCCGCCGGCAGCTTGCCCATCCAGTAGCCGGGCCACGCAAAGCCCGCGTCGATCTTGCCCGCGGACACGGCGTCGAAGATCTGGAGCGTCGGCACCAGCTTGTCCGCATCGTAGACGCGCAGGCGCACGCCGTGCCCCTCCATGGCGTTCATCCGGCTCTCGAAGTTCCGGATCATCTCGCCCAGCACCGGCATGCTCTGGCTGAACGCGGACTGGATCTTCAGCTTGGCCGATTGGGCCTGGGCCGAGGCCGCCAGGCCGACCAGGGCCACCGCAAGGAGGAGGGGTCGCACGCTACTTCACCTGTCGCAGGAACTCGGAGAGGCCGTGGCCCGTGCGGTCACCGAGGGTCCAGGTCGTCATGCCCTCGCCGATGTGGGTCACCAGCTCCTCCCGCCGGTTGCGCAGCGGGATGAAGCTGTCCACCTGACCTTCGAGGGTGAGCTCCTCGCCCCCCTCGGTCTTGAGATGGGCCGTGACGCTCTTGTGGTACAGGCCGTTGTCCTCGTACTCGGCCTCGATCGTGGCCTCGACGATGCGTTCCATCTCCATGCCCCGCACCAGCACGCCCCCAGCGCTGCGCTCCTTGCCCTCGGGGTCGCGTTGGATGACCGAGACCATCCCGCCCAGGTCCGGGCCGAAGTTCAGGGTGAGCCACTCGTAGGAGTGGATCGCCTGCCAGTAGCGCGGGCCCCAGGAATGGTCGCGCAGCCCGTACCCGTCGATCGGGATCGTCTCGCCATCCACCTCGAGCTCGCCGGTCACGTGCATGTGCTGCTCGAAGTGGGCCTTGGCGAAGGACTGCTCGGCGTCGCGCTCTTCTTCCTGCTTGCTGGCCTTGGATCCGTAGAGCGGGCCCACCGCCTGGTGGAGCAGGTCGAAACGCACCGGCTTCTTCGGGTTCTCCTTGAAGGCCCGCCGCGGGTCCGCCATGTCCCGCGGCTCGGCCAGCTCGACCACCGTGCCCTCGAAGGTGGTGCGATGCCTTTCGGTCGGCTCCTCGACCTCGAAGCGCAGGCCGTTCGCGTCGAAGGCGTCGTTGTCCTGGATCGGTGCCCGGCGGAAGGTGAAGAGCACCCGGCCATCGGGCAGGTAGAGGCACACCGTCATCTCCGCGTTGCCCTCGTTGGCGCGGTTGCCGAGCCGGAACCACCCCCCCATGGACTGCTTGGAGTCGAAGAAGTTGTAGTAGGCGCTCTCGTTGAAGTTCGGCTCGGGCCCGAGCTCGTGGAGGTAGTCGTCCTCCGGCTCGAGGTTGCCGATGATCTTGGCCATGGGGCTCCTCTCCGGTCTCGGGCGCGGGGCCCGGATGGCATGGGTCGCCCGGTATACTACCGCCACGTGCGAAAGAGGACCCGCGCCACCTGGGCGGGCAGGCAAAGGAGAATCCGTGACCCTGCGAGGAATGGTCGTTCAGCTGAACACGGGGACCGCCCGCCAGGCGGGCACCGACGACGCGCTCTACATCGGCATCTCGGGGACGGCCGGCGGTCGCGAGTTCCCCCTGGACGTCGCCTGGTTCGACGACTTCGAGCGCCGCTCCCGGGTCAAGTACGTCCTGGGCGAGGTCTGGGAGGGCGATGCCCTGGCTGGCGCGCGGGATCCCAAGATGGCCCGCTCGGGCTGGAACGATCCCTCCCTCTTCTACGTGGGCTTCGACGCGATCGACCGGGTCTACCTGCGCAAGCAGTCCGGCCGGGGAGAACGCGACGACGACGCCTACGAGCTCGACGAGGTCGAGGTGAGGCTCTATGCCGAGAGCCCCCGCAAGCGCATCTTCCGCTGCAACACGGGCATCTGGCTCGGGACCGTCTACGGCACCCAGGTCTGGCTCCCGGAGGTCTCCGACGCCGACCGCAGCGTGACCCTGCGTACCTGAACCCGGTCCGGCGGCCTCAACCCCCCGCCCGGCGGTTCCGGCGGTGGGCCGAGTGATCGGTGTACCAGGAGATGGCGGAGCCGGCTTCCTCCCGCTCGCTGTCGAGGAAGCGACCGACGGCCTCGGCGAGGCGTGGGTCGCGCAGGTGGTGGAAGCTCCAGGTGGGCTGGGCGTCGAAGCCCCGCATCTGCTTGTAGGAGCCGCCCGCCCCGGGCTCGAAGCGAGCCAGCCCCTGCTCGATGCAATGCTCGATCCCGGCGTAGTAGCAGACGTTGAAGTGCAGGTGGCGCAGCTCCTCGAAGCAGCCCCAGTAGCGGCCGTAGAGAGCGTCGCCCTTCTGCACGTTGATCGTGCCCGCGATCAGCTCCTGGCCCCGGTGGGCCGTGATGAAGCAGAGCCGCTCCCGGTAGCGCTCGCGCAGCAGGTCGAAGAGCTCGCGGTTCAGGTACTGCCGGCCCCAGGGGTTGTGGCGGATGGTCGAGAGGTAGAGTTCGTACATCGGGTCGAAGAGGTGGTCCGGGATCTCGTCGCCGGTGCGGCGCTCCACGTGCACGCCCTGCAGCTCCAGCTCGCGGCGCTCCCGGCGCGCCTGGTTGCGGCGCTTGCTGCGCAGGCTCCCCAGGTAGTCCTCGAAGCTCCGGTGCCCCCGGTTGTGCCAGTGGTACTGGAAGCCCAACCGGGGCAGGTAGCCCGCCTCCTCGAGCGCCGCCCGCTCGTCGTCGAGGCAGAAGTTCACGTGGATGCTCGAGAGGTCGTTGCCCTCGCAGACCTGGAGGAGGGCGTGGGCGAGCTGTTGGATGCGCAGCCCGCGGTCCTCCCCCTTCGCCACCAGGAAGCGGGCGCCCGTGACCGGCGTGAAGGGGACGCCGACCAGCATCTTCGGGTAGTAGTCGATGCCGGCCCGGTAGGCGGCGTCCGCCCAGCCCCAGTCGAAGACGAACTCTCCCTCGCTGTGGCCCTTCAGGTAGAGGGGGCAGGCCGCGACCAGAGCGCCCTTCTCGCGGAGCACCAGGGGCCGGGGCGCCCAGCCCTGCTCGGCGCCGACGCAGCCCGCTTCCTCGAGGGAGGCGAGCCATTCCCACTCCAGGAAGGGCGAGGCCTCGCCGACCAGGGCATTCCAGTCCTCGCGGGGCACCTCGCCGACCCCGTTCAGCATTACGAGCTCCGGCATCGGACCGAGTGTAGCCCCGCTCGGGTGGCTGCCTTCCCCGCCCTGCTACCCTCCCCGGATGCCGAAGGAACCGGGCGGCCCGTCGGGAGGCGACCCCAGGCAGGATCGTCAGGGGGGCGTCGCCGAGAAGACCCGCAAGCGCGCGGTCAAGCCCCCCCAATTCAAGGTCCTGCTCTACAACGACGACTACACTCCCATGGGCTTCGTCGTCGCACTGCTCGAGTCCGTGTTTCGCCGGAGCCCAGCGGAGTCGAACGCCCTGATGTTGAAGATCCACCGCAGCGGCTCGGGCATCGCCGGCGTCTACACGCTGGAGGTGGCGGAAACCAAGGTGGCGACGGTCCACAATCTGGCCGAAGAGAACGGATATCCCCTGCGCGCCGGAGTCCTGGAAGAATGACGCTCCAGGGTCGTGGCGCCGGAGTCCCGCACGCGTGAGCTACATCAACCGCGAGCTGCAGATGACCATCCAGGCCTCCCTGCGCGAGGCGGTGGCCCGCGGGCACGCCTACCTGACGACCGAGCACCTGCTCTACGCCCTGGCCCTGGACGACGCCGGGGCCGAGGTGCTGCGCCACTGCGGCGTGAGGCTCGCGCGCCTCAAGGACGAGCTGGAGCGCTTCTTCGACGAGGAGATCGAGAAGCACGAGGGCGAGGGGCCGCACGAGACCATCCAGACCCTGGCCTTCCACCGCGTCCTCGAATCGGCGATGGAGCACGCCGACAGCGCGGAGAAGGAGGAGGTCGAGGCGGGCGACCTGCTGGCGGCGCTCTTCCAGGAGCCCGACTCCCACGCCGTGGCCCTGCTTCGGGCCCAGGACGTCTCACGCCTCGACGTGCTCCGCTTCCTCTCCCATGGCATCTCGAAGCTGCCCGGTGGGGAGGGTGACGGGGACGCGTCTCCGGCCGGGCGAGGCGATCCCTTCGCAGAGGAAGAGGAGGCCCCTGCCGACCCGTTGGCCGCCTTTGCCACCGATCTGACCCAGGCCGCAGCGGCGGGTGAGCTCGATCCGCTGGTGGGTCGCGAGACCGAGATCGACCGGGCCATCCACATCCTCGCGCGGCGCCGCAAGAACAACCCGATCCTGGTCGGTGAGACCGGCGTGGGCAAGACCGCCATCGCCGAAGGCATGGCCCAGCGCATCCACGAGGGTCGGGTGCCCGACGACCTTCGCAATGCCGAGATCTTCTCCCTCGACCTCGGCGCCATGCTGGCGGGCACCAAGTACCGCGGCGACTTCGAGCAGCGCTTCAAGGCGCTGGTCGCCTCGATCCAGGAGCGGGAGAACCCGGTCCTCTTCATCGACGAGATCCACACCATCCTGGGCGCGGGCGCGGCCCAGGGCGCGACCGTCGACGCTTCGAACATGCTGAAGCCGCTGCTCCAGGGCGGGAAGCTCCGCTGCATGGGCTCGACCACCTACCAGGAGTACCGGCACTTCGAGCGCGACCGGGCCCTGGCCCGTCGCTTCCAGCGGGTCGACATCCACGAGCCCTCGGTCGGCGAGGCGGTGAAGATCCTGGAGGGTCTGGCGCCCCACTACGAGAAGCACCACGGGGTGCGCTACTCGAAGCCCGCGCTCCGGGCGGCGGTCGAGCTCTCGTCCCAGCACCTGAACGATCGCTTCCTTCCCGACAAGGCCATCGACGTCATGGACGAGGTGGGTGCCGCCGTGAAGCTGCGGCCGAGGCCCCGCAAGCGGTCCGCGGGCGGCGAGGGGGAGGCGGCCGAAGCCACCCAGGAGCCGAACGCCCGCCTGGTCGCGATCCGCGACGTGGAGCAGCTGATCTCCCGGATGACGGGCGTGCCCCTGGCGAAGGCGACGACCAGTGAGCGGGTGCAGCTCGAGAACCTGGGCAGCGACCTGCGCGGCGTCGTCTTCGGCCAGGACCCCGCCGTGGAGACGGTTGTGCGCGCCGTGAAGCGATCGCGGGCCGGCCTGGGGGGCGCCGAACGGCCCACGGGCAGCTTCCTCTTCATGGGGCCCACGGGCGTCGGCAAGACCGAGCTGGCCAAGCAGCTGGCCGCCTCCCTCCACGTTCCCTTCCTGCGCTTCGACATGAGCGAGTACATGGAGAAGCACGCGGTCGCGCGTCTGATCGGTGCGCCCCCTGGCTACGTCGGCTACGACGAGGGCGGCCAGCTCGTCGAGAAGATCCGCAAGCAGCCCCACGCGGTGCTGCTCCTCGATGAGATCGAGAAGGCCCACCGCGACCTCTACGACATCCTGCTCCAGGTGATGGACCACGCGACCCTGACCGACAACCACGGTCGGGAGGCCGACTTCCGCCACGTGATCCTGATCATGACCTCGAATGCAGGGGCGCGAGACCTGGTGAAGCCGGCCATCGGCTTCTCGGGCGAGCGCAAGAGCGGCAAGGGAGCTCTCGAGAAGGTCTTCAGCCCCGAGTTCCGCAATCGCCTGGACGAGGTGGTGACCTTCGCCTCCCTCTCACCCGAGGTGATGGGCCGGGTCGTCGACAAGTTCCTGGGCGAGGTCCGCGACCGGCTCGCCGACAAGAAGGTGACCCTGCTCCTGACCGAGGCGGGCCGGAGCTGGCTCGCCGAGAAGGGCTACGACCCCGACTTCGGCGCGCGGCCCCTTGCGCGCGTGATCCAGGTCGAGCTTTCGGACCGCCTCACCGACGAGCTCCTCTTCGGCGGCCTCACGAAGGGCGGCACGGTGACCGTCGACCACCGGCAGGGCGAAGACCAGCTCAGCTTCTCGATCACTCCCCGCCCCTAGCCCGATCCGCATCCCAGAAGGAGCTCACGGAGGGGTCAGGGCCTCTCGTGGACCTGGCGGGGGGCGCGGGTGAGCCAGGTGCCCCGGCGGTAGGCCCAGGTGAGGTAGACGGCACGGGTCAGGTGGTCCAGGATCAAGACGAGCCAGACCCAGAGCAGGGGGCCTTCGAGGACCACGACGGCGAACCAGGCCAGGGGCACGCGGAACATCCAGTTCCCCAGGACCGAGGCGACCAGCGGAGTCCAGGTGTCGCCCGCCCCACGGAAGGCGCCCGCCAGCGTGAAGTGGAGCTGCATCACGGGCTGGGCCAGCGAGAGGCACAGCATGAAGGGCCCCAGGGTCGCCACCGTCTCCGGGTCGGCGGTGAAGACCGCCGCGAGGGGCTCCCGGGCCAGCGCTCCCACCGCACCCATCGCGATCGCCGTGGCGACGGCCAGCTTGGCGGCGAGCCAACCCGCCGAGCGCGCGCCCTCCTCGTCGTCGGCTCCGAGCGACTGGCCCACGAGGGTGGCGACTGCCTGGCTGTAGCCGATGCCTGGGATCCACGAGAAGGACAGGATCCGGATTCCGATCGTGTAGGTCGCCGCCGCCACCGTGCCGTAGCCGCCGATGAAGGCGAAGTAGGAGATCATCGCCACGTTCATGATCAGCCGCTCGGCGACTCCGGGCACCGAGATCCGGATCAGCTCCGGCATGTGGCGCTGCATTCCACGCAGGTCCCGGCTGCGAACGCCCAGGGGACCCTCGGCCGATCGCCTCCGGATCGCGCCGACGAAGAGCACGACGCCCACGAGCTGTGCGATCAGGGTCGCGAGACCCGCTCCGTCGACGCCGAGCGCGGGCAGGCCCGCCAGGCCGAAGATCAGGAGGGCGTTGAGCACCAGCTTGACGACGGCCAGGACGAGCGTGATCCGCAGGGGTGTTCGCGTGTCCTTGTCCGCCCGGAGCCCGCTCTCGATGGTGAGGCAGATGGCCAGGAGGACCGCCGAGCTCATCAGGTAGCGGAGGTAGGGGACGCAGATCTCGATGACGGCGGGCTCCGCGGAGATCAGGGCCAGCAACGGCTCGGGGACGGCGAGCATCGCCGCCGTGAGCAGGGTGGCCGCGGCCGTGCACAGCACCAGCGAGGCTGCGAAGGCGCGCCGGGCCTCGTCCGGCTGGCCCGCGCCGATCGCGCGGGCCATCACGGCGACGCAGGCGAAGGAGAGCGCAAACAGCGCGGACTGGGACACGAAGAAGAGCTGGACCGCGTAGCCGACGGCCGCCTGGGCTTCGGGCCCGATGCGGCCGACCATCGCCACGTCGGCCAGGTTCACGAGGGCCGCCAGGCTCTGGGAGAGCATCACCGGCCACGCGAGGCGCCAGATCTCCCGCGTGGAGGCCTGGCCGGTCGGAGCCGGCAGCGGCGCCTCCGCCGCGCCGACGGCCAGGGTGCCGGTCGGGTTGGCCGGGCTCCCCTCCGGGTCCCCCAGCTCCTCGAGATGGCCCTCGACCTCCCGCCGCGCGCGGTCGGTGGGGCCACGTCTTCCGGGGAGCATGAAGCGCGGCAGGCTATCCGAGGCGCGTGCTGCGCGCCATCGGCAGCTCGCCCAGGAGCGCGCGGATCTCCTCGTAGGCCGCCTGCTCCTCGGAGCCGAAGGTCGAGGCCAGTACCGCCGACCCGGCGCCGCAGCTCGCCAGCAGGGCCGCCGTGAGGCCGCAGGCACCGCGCAGGAAGCGGCGACGGGTGGTGCGGCTCGAGAGCACCAGGGCCGCCGAGCCGAGTGCGCCGGCCACCGCCAACCCGAGCTGCTGACTGCGCCGCTCTCGGCCCCGTTCCTCCCCGTAGAGCAGCGCCGCGGCCGCCAGGCCCGCCGCCTCGGGGTCGGCACCGGCCCAGGGCTGCGCTTCGGGCGAGCTCTCCACGTGCAGGTCACAGATCAGCCCCGCGTGGTCGGAGTAGCTGCCGGGCTCGCCACCGAAGACGAGCTCGTCGTCGAATGCGCGACGCACCGAGTGCGGCTCCAATCGGGCACCCTTGCCGTGTCGCGCCAGGACGTAGTCGATCCGGGCTCCCGGCAGCCCCCGTCGGTAGGGCGAGCCGGCCATCACCGTGTCCTGCCGGGCATCGAGGGCAGCGGCCACGTCCGCGAGCCCCGTGAGCCCCGTCAGGATACGATGCTCGTCCGAGCTCTCGCGCAGGTTGAAGTCGCCCAACGCGATCACCGGGTGCCGGGTCTCGGCGAGCAGCGCCGCGATCTCGATCAGCTGGGCGACGCGGTGCCCGTGGTAGGAGTCGAGCCGTGCCGTCTCGTAGTGGGCGATGAGGTGGGTGTCGACCACGTCCACCGGCCCGGCGGCCGAATCCACCGTGGCCCGCACCACGCCCTTGCCCCCGAAGTAGTCGGCATGGTCGACGCGCTCGGGCACACCGCTGAGCCGGAACTCCCGGAACTGCACGTCGCGCAGGGGCCGCCGACTCAGGAGCAGCAGGCCGCTGCCTCCGAAGGCGGCCTCGCGGGACCAGGCGTGGACCAGGCCCGCACGGCGCGCACCCGCGACGAGGATCCGTCGGCCTTCCTCGGTCCAGCTCTCCTGGATCGCGAGCAGGTCGAGCTCGCGCTCGGGGAGCGACTCGCCGAGGGCGCGCATGCGGGCGTGGGTGTGGCGGCTCAGGCCTCCGCCCAGGCCCCACACGTTCAGGGTGGCCACGCGCAAGGTCTCGGCCGCGGGCAATGCCGTGCCTAGCCTCGCAGCTGGCTCGGCAGCTGGAAGACGACTCCCTCGTCGACCGGCTCGGGCTGGTCGATCTCGACCTCGTCCCGGGCGAGCTCGGAGAGGCGCGTCACGACGTCCTCGACCAGCCCCTCCGGGGCCGACGCCCCCGCCGTGACGCCCACGCAGCTCACGTTCGCGACCCAGGCTTCTTCGATGTCCGCCGCGGTCTGGACCAGGTGGGCCTTCGTACCGACCTTGCGGGCCAGCTCTACCAGCCGGTTCGAGTTCGAGGACTCGGGCGCACCGACCACGAGCACCAGGTCCGCGCGGTCCGCCAGCTCCTTCACTGCATTCTGACGGCTCTGGGTCGCGTAGCAGATGTCGTCCTTGCGAGGCAGTCGGATCTCGGGGAAGCCCCGCCTCAGCACCTCCACGATGTCTCGCGTGTCGTCCACGGACAGGGTCGTCTGGGTGAGCACGGCGAGGCGGGTCGGATCCTGCACCGCGAGTCTCTCGGCGTCCTCCACGTTCTCGACGAGGTGGATGCGCTCGGGGGCATGGCCCATGGTCCCCTCGACCTCGACGTGCCCGGCATGACCGATCAGCGCGATCTCGACCCCCTCGCGATCGAAACGTTGGGCCTCGACGTGCACCTTGGTGACGAGGGGGCAGGTGGCATCGATGGTCCGCAGCTTCTGCCGCGCGGCCTCCGCGCGCACGGCGGGCGAGACGCCGTGGGCGCTGTAGATGAGGAGGGCGCCTTCGGGCACCTCGGCCGGGTCCTCGACGAAGAGGGCCCCCTTGGCGCGCAGGCCCTCCACGACGTGTCGGTTGTGGACGATCTCGTGCCGGACGTAGACCGGGGGCCCGAAGCGGGCGATGGCCTGCTCGACGATCTCGATCGCGCGGTCGACGCCCGCGCAGAAGCCGCGCGGGCTCGCCAGGAGGATGCGCATGGGCGGAAGCTAGCGGCCTTCTCCCCGCCGGCGACCGTCCCGGCCAGGGCCTGCCGCCGGCTGCGCCCACCACGGCGGCCGCCGGGTGACCGGCTACAATCCGCCCCCGGCCCGCCCGGCGCCGCCCTTCGGTCCGGCGAGCGGGTCGCCCCCCACAGTCCTGCGGGCGTCACCCGCGACGAGGAGTCGTCATGGCCGATCTGGAGACCTTTCGCGGCGAGACCCGCGCCTGGCTCGACGCGCAGTGCCCGTCCACACTCCGTGGCCAGGACGCGCCGGTCGCTGCGGTCTGGGGTGGGCGGAAGTGGCAGCCGGCCCACCCGGACCAGCGGGTCTGGCTGGAGCGCTGTGCGGAGCGCGGCTTCACCGCGCCGACCTGGCCGAAGGAGTTCGGGGGCGGGGGGCTCTCGAAGGACGAGGCCAAGATCCTGGCCCAGGAGATGCGAGCGCTGCGCCTTCCGCCGCCGCTGCTCGGCTTTGGCCTGACCATGATCGGGCCCACCCTCCTCCAGTATGGGACCGACGACCAGAAGCGGGAGCACCTGCCCCCCATCTGCCGCGGCGAGATCCGCTGGTGCCAGGGCTACTCCGAGCCCGGAGCGGGCTCGGATCTCGCCGGTCTCCAGACCCGTGCCGAGGACTGCGGCGACCACTACCTCCTGAACGGCAGCAAGATCTGGACCTCGGACGCGGATCAGGCCGACTGGATCTTCGCCCTCGTCCGCACGGATCCGGAGGCCAAGAAGCAGGAGGGCATCACCTTCCTCCTGCTCGACATGGAGACGCCCGGGGTCTCGGTCAGCCCCATCCAGCTGATCAGCGGCGCCTCGCCCTTCTGCGAGACGTACTTCGAGAACGCCAAGGCCCTCAAGAAGGACGTCGTCTTCAAGGTCAACGCGGGCTGGACCGTGGCGAAGGCCCTCCTGGGGCACGAGCGCACGATGGTGGCCGAGGCCTTCGGCAGCGGAGAGGGCAGTCGCGCGACCCTGGCCGAGCGCGCCCGTCGCTACCTGCCCGGTGCCGAGGCTGCGGGTCCGCTCCCGGATGCCACCTTGCGCGACCGGATCGTGCAGGTGGAGATGGACACCCGTTCCTTCGCGCTCACCATGCAGCGCTCGCGGGACGCCGCGAAGGCCGGGCAGCAGCCCGGGCCCGAGAGCTCGATCTTCAAGGTGGTCGGCACGGAGCTGAACCAGCGCCGCCAGGAGCTGCTCATGGACATCGCCGGTCCCCAGGGTCTGGGCTGGGAGGGGGAGGGCTTCGAGAGCGACGAGCTCGACCTGACCCGCAGCTGGCTGCGCTCCCGCGGCAACACGATCGAGGGGGGCACCTCCGAGATCCAGCGCAACGTCATCGCCAAGCGCGTGCTCGGCCTGCCCGACTGAGCTCGGCCCCTTCCGCTCCGGCCCGCCGGACCGATCGACCCCAGGAGAGAGCCCGTGGAATTGATCCTCACCGAAGACCAGGAGCTGATCGCCAAGACCGCCGCCGACTTCGCGGCCGAGAGGTCCCCGGTGGCCCGGGTGCGCGAGCTCCGGGATGGCCGCGACGCGACCGGCTTCTCCCGAGACCTCTGGAAGGAGATGGCCGATCTGGGTTGGGTCGGCATTCCCTTCGCCGAGGCGCACGGTGGCGCCGATCTCGGGCTGGCGGAGCTGGCCCTCGTCCTGGAGGCGCTCGGCCGCACGCTGGCGCCCGAGCCCTTCCTCTCGACCGTGCTGTTGGGCGGCGGCGCCCTGGCGGCCCAGGGCAGCGCGGAGCAGCAGGAGCAGTGGCTCCCGGGGGTCGTCTCGGGCGACAAGCTCCTGGCCCTCGCCTACCAGGGGCCGGAGAGCCGCTACGACCTGGCCGTGACCGGTGCGACGGCGCGACGCGAGGGCGACGAGTGGGTGCTCGACGGCGAGAAGATCCAGGTTCTCGACGGTCACGTGGCCGACGCCCTGCTGGTCTCGGCCCGCAGCTCGGGCAGCGAGGGCGAGACGGAGGGCATCAGCCTCTTCCTGGTTCCGAAGGACCGTGCGGGGCTCGAGATCGTGCGGCAGATCCGGGTCGACCACCGGAACGCGGCGGGCGTCCGGCTCTCCGGCGTCCGAGTCGGAGCGGACGAGGTCCTGGGCGCGATCGATGGGGCCGGAGCGATCCTCGAGCAGGTCGTCGACCGCGCCACCGTCGGCTTGTGCGCGGAGATGCTGGGCGGGATGCAGCAGGCTTTCGACCTTACCCTCGAGCACCTGAAGAGCCGCGAGCAGTTCGGCGAAGTGATCGGCACCTTCCAGGCCCTGAAGCACCGCGCGGCGGACATCTTCATCGAGATCGAGCTCGCCCGGTCCGTCGTCATGGCGGCCGCGCGCGCGGCCGACGAGGGGGCGAGCGACCTCCGCCAGCTGGTGTCGCTGGCCAAGGTCCGCTGTGGGGACGCCTACGTCCACGTGACGAACGAGGGCGTCCAGATGTACGGGGGGGTCGGCATGACCGACGAGTACGACATCGGCTTCTACATGAAGCGCGCGCGGGCGGCCCAGCTGACCTTCGGCGACTCCAGCCATCACCGCGACCGCTGGGCGAAGCTGGGCGGCTACTAGACGACGTGCGCACCCTCGATCCCACGGAGCGCATGCTGCGGGCCTGCCGCGGCGAGCCGGTGGACCGGCCCCCCGTCTGGCTGATGCGCCAGGCCGGCCGCTACCTCCCCGAGTACCGGGCCGTCCGGGCGGGCATGAGCTTCCTCGAGATGTGCCGCGACGTGGACAAGGCCGTGGAGGTCTCACTCCAGCCCATCCGGTTGGTCGGCAGCGAGGCGGTCGTGTTCTTCTGCGACATCTTCGTGCCGGTGCTCGGTATGGGGGTCGACCTCGACTTCGCGCCGGGCCCGGTGATCGCCGAGCCGATCCGCCGTCGGGAGCAGGTGGAGGCCCTGCGGAATCCCGATCCCCGGGAGGCCGTGCCCTACGTGTTCGAGATCCTCGGGCGCCTGCGCAAGGCCCTCGCCCCTGAGCAGATCCCGCTGATCGGCTTTGCCGGCGCGCCCTTCACCCTGGCGACCTACCTGGTGGAGGGGCAGGGCGATCCGACCCGTCGCTTCGCCGTGCTGCGCGCGCTCATGGACGACGCGCCCGGGGTGGTGGACGCGCTCCTGGACCGCCTGGCTCGGATGACCGTCGACTACCTGAACGCCCAGATCGAGGCGGGCGCCCAGGTGGTGCAGCTCTTCGACACCTGGGCCGGCGTCCTGGACGAGGCCCTCTACGAGCGCTTCGTCGAGCCCGCCAACCGGGCCATCGTGGCGGGTGTGGACCGGACGCGTGCGCCGTTCATCTTGTACACGAATGACGCGCCGCATCTCCTTGATTTCATGTTGGATTCGGGGGCCGATGTGCTCTCCGTGGGCGCCTCGGTCGACCTCGCCGAGGCGGCCCGGAAGGCGGCTGGCCGGGCGGCTCTCCAGGGCAACCTGGATCCGACCGAGCTCGCGCTCCCCCGCGAGCGCATCTTCGAGCGGGTCCGCGAGATGGCCCGTGCCGCGGCGCCGGCCCGCGGCCACATCCTCAACCTCGGCCACGGCTGTCTGCCCGAGACTCCGGTCGAGGGGGTGCGCGCCTTCACCGACGCCGCGCGCGCCCTCGGAGCGAGCTCGTGAGCACCGAAGAGACCGATGCCCTGGTGATCGGGGCGGGCGCCGCCGGCCTCGCGGCAGCGCGCACCTTCGCCGACCGCGGAGTGGAGGTGCAGCTGCTGGAGGCCGCATCGCGGCCGGGCGGCGTGATGGAGAGCGTGCGCGAGGACAACTTCCTGTTCGAGCGCGGGCCGAACACGATGCGCCTCCACGGGCGGGCGCTGGTCTTCGTGCGCGCGGCCGGCGCCGCGGCGGCGCTGGTCAAGGCCGCGCCCGCCAGCCGCAAGCGCTTCCTGCTCCACGGCGGCCGCCTGGAGCCGGTTCCCATGGATCCGCTGGCCTTCGCGACCTCGCCGCTCCTCACCGCCCACGGCAAGATGCGATTGCTCGCCGAGCCCTTCCACGGCCGGGGAAACGGGGCTCGGGAGACCGTGGCGGAGTTCGCGGCGCGGCGCCTCGGGCCGGAGGTCGCCGAAGCCCTGGTCGCGCCCTTCTTGATGGGCATCTACGCCGGCGACGAGCACCAGCTCGGCGCGGCGTCCGTCTTCCCCTCCCTCGTGGCCTACGAACGAGAGGCCGGCTCCATCGTGGTGGGTGCCCTGCGCGCGCGCTTCCGCGACAGCGGACCCGCGGGAGCGGCGGGCAGCTGGTCCGGGGCGGGTGGACTGGGCGCCTTCGCCGAGGTGCTGGCCCAGCCGCTCGGGGCGCGGGTCCAGCTGGCGACGCCGGTCCGTGCGCTGGCCCGCGATGGCGGTCGCTGGCGCGTCGAGACCGAGCACCGGAGCTGGACTGCGCGAAGGCTGGTGCTGGCCGTGCCCGCGGGCCCCGCTGCGAAGCTGCTTGCCCCGCTGGCCGCCGACGCGGCCCAGGTGGCCGAGACCGTGACCTATGCGCCCATGGTGAGCGTGCCGCTCTCGGTCGACCCGACCGCCGCCACCCACCCCATCGAGGGCTTCGGCTACCTGGTCTCCGGGGGCGAGGGCCTGGACCTCCTGGGCGCCCTGTTCATGAGCCGGCTCTTCCGCGGGCGCGCACCGCGTGAGCGTCAGCTCATCCAGGCGATGATCGGTGGCATGCGCTGGCCGGGCGCCTTCGATGCCAGCGAGGCGGAGCTGCTGGACCGCATCGCCGCGGGTCTCGAGAGGGGGCTGGGCCTGCGCGGCGGCTTCGAGCCCCTGGCCTTCACGCGCTGGGAGCGCGCCGTGCCCCAGCCCGGCGTGGGTCATCCCGAGCGCATCGCGGCCGCGCGCGCCGCACTGGCCGGCGACCCGCCCGTCGAGCTCGCCGGGAGCTGGGTGGATGGTGTGAGCCTCTCCGACAGCCTGGCCTCGGGCCACGAAGCCGCGCTGCGTCTGATGGAAGCGCGGGCATGAGGCCCCTCTGGAGACCGATGCCATGGATGCCAATCAGCTCTTCGACCTGACCGACAAGGTGGCCGTCGTCACCGGCGGGAGCCGAGGGCTCGGCAGGGAGATGGTGCTGGCCTTCGCTCGCGCCGGGGCGGATGTGGTGATCGCCAGCCGCAAGGCCGAGGCCTGCCGCGAGCTCGCCGCGGAGGTGCACGGCGAGACCGGCCGGCGCGCTCTTGCCGTGGCTTGCCACGTGGGGCGTTGGGAGGACTGCAACGAGCTGATCGAGCGCAGCTATGGCGAGCTGGGCCGGGTCGACGTGCTGGTCAACAACGCCGGGATGTCGCCTCTCTACCCCTCCCTCGAGGAGGTCTCCGAAGAGCTCTGGGACAAGGTGATCGGCGTCAACCTGAAGGGGCCCTTCCGGCTGTCCGCCGTGATCGGGGCCCGCATGGCCGAGGGCGAGGGCGGCTCGATCATCCACGTCAGCAGCGTGGCGGCCATCCAGCCCTCGCCCATCGAGATCCCCTACGGCGCGGCCAAGGCCGGCCTGAACGCGCTGACCTTCGGGTTGGCCCGGAGCTTCGCGCCCAAGGTCCGGGTCAACTGCATCATGCCCGGCCCCTTCCTGACCGACATCAGCAAGGCGTGGGACATGGAGGCCTTCGAGAAGTCCGCGAAGCACACCATTCCCCTCGGCCGGGGCGGGCGCCCCGACGAGATCGTCGGCGCGGCGCTCTACCTGGCGAGCGATGCGTCCAGCTACACGACCGGGACCGTGATCAAGATCGACGGCGGGGTCGCCTACGGGACGGGCTGAAGGCAGGCCTCCCGCACCCGATCCGCCACGCCCCGGACCCAGCCCGGATGGGCATTGACACAGGGAACGAGCTCGAGCGCCTCCCCCCCGAGCTCCCGCCACTGCTCGCGCGCCCGGACGCCGATCTCCTCCAGGGTCTCGAGGCAGTCCGCGACGAAGGAGGGGCAGAGCACGGCCAGCCGGCGGACGCCGCTCTCGTGGAGCTCGGGGAGGCGCTGCTCGGTGGCGGGCCCGATCCAGGGAGTGCGGCCGAGTCGCGACTGGAAGGCGGTGGAGGTCGTGGCCGGATCGAGCTCGAGCGCGGCCGCCAGCGCGCGGCTCGTCGCGAAGCACTGTGCGCGGTAGCAGTGCGGGTTCGCGGCGCCGAGCGCGTCGCAGCACGAGTCGCTGGCCAGGCAGTGCTCCCCGGACCGGTCGCTGCGTCGCACGTGGCGCTCGGGCAGCCCGTGGTAGCTGAGCAGCACGTGGTCGGCGCCGAAGGCGCTCAGGATCGGGCGTGCGATTTCGGCACTGGGTTCGATGAAGAAGGCCGCGTCGGGGAAGGAGCCCAGGGTGGTGAGGGTCGGGACGTGGCTGCGCCCTCGGGTCAGCTCGTGGACGCGCTCGACGGCGGAGCCCGAGGTGGAGCTGGCCTCCTGGGGAAAGAGCGGGAGCACGACGATTCGCTCCAGGTCGGCTGCAAGCAGGCGATCGACGGCGCCCTCGAGCGACGGGTTGCCATAGCGCATGCCGAGCTCGACCCGGAAGCCCTCCGCGAGGGCCTTTGCGACTCCGTCCGCGAGGGCTTGGCTGTGCACCAGCAGGGGCGAGCCTTCGGCGCTCCAGATCTTCTGGTAGAGGGCGGCGGAACGCCGCGGGCGGAAGGGCAGGATGATCGCGTTCAGCAGCAGCCAGCGGCCCGCGGCCGGCATGTCCAGCACGCGCGGGTCGCCCAGGAACTCGCGCAGGTAGCGACGTACCGCGGGGGTCGTCGGGGCGTCCGGCGTCCCCAGCTGCACGAGCAGTAGCCCGGTCGTCGGCGCCGATCTGCTCACGCCCGGGCGTTCCGGCGGCGAAGGCCGCCGAGCCAGATCGAGATGCCCACGTAGTAGGCCGGGTAGAGCAGCGAGAGCTCGACCAGGTGAGCGCCGGCGAGTGGCTCGGGAAAGGCGAGGGTGGCGGCGAGGACCAGGCACCACGCCAGGGCCCCCAGGTTGGTCGTCCAGTACAGGAAGCGCATCTGGCTCGGGTAGACGAACTTGAGCGGCACGAAGACGGCGATCGAGAGACCGACCAACCAGGCCACCAGCCAGGGCGGAGAGATCTCGAGGCTGTAGGCGTAGATGGCCACGACGTTCCAATAGGAGGGAAAGCCCAGGAAGAAGTGGTCCTCGGTCTTCGCATCCGCCTGGGAGAAGCCGTAGGCGCTGGCCACGACCGGAAGAACCGTCCAGGCCCAGTGGGGCACGCAGCCCGCCCAGACGAGGAAGAGGGCTGGGACCACGACGTAGTTCAGATAGTCGACGAGATCGTCGAGGCGACGGCCGTCGAAGCTCGGGATCAGCTCGGCGACCCGGG
Organism: Deltaproteobacteria bacterium; assembly: GCA_002687015.1. Classification (GTDB taxonomy): domain Bacteria; phylum Myxococcota_A; class UBA9160; order UBA9160; family UBA6930. The sequence goes on along the minus strand of NYZB01000150.1, from coordinate 11,817 downwards.
CCTTGCGCGCCAGGGTCCCGTCGATGGCATCGATGGACATCGCCAGCAGCATCCACAGACAGGAAGCGCGGAAGTCGCCGCTGGCCGCGGCCCAGGTGGCCAGGAGCGCGATGACGGCACCGCTCGCCGTGAAGGCGTGGACGCTCCAGGCGCGGGCCAGGGCCCAGAGCGGCACTTGCTGGGCCGGACCCCTCGCCGGCGCCGCCGCGTCGTCCGCCATGTCCTCCTCCCCAGACCGCCCCCGTGGGGCGACGGCCAGTCTAGGAATCCAGGCGGCCGGAAACCACGAGAGCCGATGGAGTTCGGAGCTGGGGGTCACCCGCCACGCTCGTTCCGGCCCGCGGGCCCCCTGGTCGCGGGCTCCTTCCGCATCGTCCGCCAGCCCGCCGCCTGGGGGCTATCTTCGGCCGCCTCAGGGAGGAAGCCATGGGCGGCCCGCATACGCGCCGGTCGCGATCGCGATCGGGACGGGGCTGGGAGCGACCCAAGGTGGTCGGGACCACGCCCCAGGAGCGCGCGGGCGAGATGGTCGAGCTGCTCCGCCAGGGCAGCGACAGCTTCGTCACCACGCGCTCGGACGCGGTGCTGAACTGGGCGCGGAAGTACTCGATGTTCATCTACCCCTTCGTGACCGCGTGCTGCGGCATGGAGTACATGTCCGCGGCCGGGCCCCGCTACGACATGGATCGTTTCGGTTGCGCCCTGCCTCGCTTCTCTCCGCGTCAGTCCGACCTGTTGATGGTGGTCGGGACGATCACCCACCGGCAGGCCCCCATCCTCAAGAGGGTCTACGACCAGATGGCCGAGCCGAAGTGGGTGATCGCGTTCGGTGCCTGCACCTGCTCGGGCGGGCCCTACGACAACTACGCCACCTTGCAGGGAATCGACGCGATCCTCCCCGTCGACGTCTACATTCCGGGCTGTCCGCCCAGGCCGGAGGCGGTGCTCGACGGCTTGATCAAGCTGCAGGCGCGCGTCCAGGAAGAGAAGGTGCCGCGAGAGGGTCGCCACCGGGAGATCCACGAGCTGACGGGCGAGGGAGAGCTCGCGTGACCCGGCGCCCGCGCAGGCGGCCGTTGCGTCAAGAGGGGCGTCTCGCCGGCCGATGAGAGAATCGCCGCTACCGGTGGGACGTGGACCGGAGCGAGCTGGAGAGGTGATCGGGTGAGTTCGAAAGGTCGATTCGATCTGGTCGTCGTCGGTGCGGGTCCGGGTGGCTACGTGGGCGCGATCCGCGCGGCCCAGCTCGGGATGCGCGTCGCGATCATCGAAGAGGACCGTCCGGGCGGCGTGTGCCTGAACTGGGGCTGCATCCCCACCAAGGCCCTCCTCTCGGGGGCCGAGCTGGTGGAAGACCTGACCCGACACGGGGAAACCTTCGGGATCACGACGGCGGGTCTGGTGCTCGACTACGGCAAGCTGATCGACCACAGCCGGAAGACCGCCGATCGCCTGTGCAAGGGTGTGCAGGGGCTCTTCAAGAAGAACCAGATCGAGCTGATCCCGGGCCGCGGTCGCCTGGCCGGGCCGAACAGCGTGAGCGTGAACGGCGAGGTCCTGGTCGAAGGCGACCAGGTGATGCTCGCGACCGGCTCCAGCGAGTGGGTGCCGCCTGGCCTCGAGGTGGACGGCGAGCGGGTCCTGACCTCCCGAGAGGCGCTCGAATCGCGCCAGGTTCCCGCGCGGCTCGTGGTCATCGGTGCAGGCGCCGTGGGGATCGAGTTCGCGTACGTCTACGCCATGTACGGCTCCCAGGTGACGATCGTCGAGATGGCCGACCAGATGCTTCCGGGCGCCGACCCGGAGGTCGCCGCGGCCTTGCAGCGCGAGTTCCGGCGCAAGCAGATCGACGTGCGCCTCGGCACCCGCTACGAGGAGCTCAAGCAGGCCGGCGCGGGCGTGACCCTCACCGTCTCGAAGGAGGGTCAGAGCGAAGAGCTGGTCTGCGACCAGGTCCTGGCGGCCATCGGCCGGCGGCCCCGCTCCCAGGACCTCGGCCTCGACGAAGCCGGGGTGCAGGTCGACGACAAGGGCTTCGTGCGGGTGGACGACACCCTTCGCTCCTCGGTCGCGAGCATCTCGGCGATCGGCGACCTGGCCGGCGGCCCCCTGCTCGCCCACAAGGCGTCGGAGGAAGGCATCGCGGCGGTCGAGTTCGTGGGGGGCGTCGACCGGGGCCCCCTCGACCACGCGGCCATCCCGGCTTGCATCTACTGTCAGCCGCAGGTCGCGTGGGTGGGCCTGACCGAGGCCCAGGCGCGGGAGAAGTACGGCGACGCGAAGGTGGGCAAGTTCCCCTTCACGGCGTCCGGCAAGGCGATCGCCGGGCAGCACACGGCGGGCTTCGTGAAGGTCGTGGCCGACCCCGAGTACGGCCAGATCGTGGGGGCCCACCTGGTGGGGCACGGGGCGACCGAGCTGCTACCCGAGATGGGCCTGGCCCTCACCCTCGAGGCGACGACCCGCGAGATCATCGCTACCACCCACGCCCATCCCACCCTGTCGGAGGCGCTTCTCGAAGCCACCCTGGCGGCCGAGGGGCGGGCCCTCAACTTCTAGCCTTCCACCGGGTCGAGCCCGCCCTCTGGGCCCATCCGGAGCTTTCCAGGAGATTCCGATGTCCGTTCCGGTCCTGCTACCCGAACTCGGCGAGAGTGTGGTCGAAGCCACGGTGGCGAAGTGGTTGGTGAAGGAGGGCGAGGCCGTGGAGCGCGACCAGCCCCTGGTCGAGGTGACCACCGACAAGGTGGACGCAGAGATTCCCGCACCCGACGCGGGTGTCGTCGTGCAGATCCTGGTCGCCGAGGGGGAGACCATCCCGGTCGGAACCGAGCTGGCGAAGATCGACGCGGCGGCAGGTGCCACGGCGAGTGCTGCCAGCGCGGATCCTGAGGCCGCCGTGGCCCCCGCCCCGCCGGCCGCAGCACCGGGCGGTGCCGCGCCGAAGGCGACGCCCGTCGCGGCGCGCGTAGCGGCCGACCGCGGCGTCGAGCTCTCGGAGGTGCGCGGGACCGGCGTCTCGGGTCGCATCACGCGTGACGACGTGGAACGGGCGGCCGATGCGTCCGAGCCCGCGGCCACCCCGAAACCCGCCGCGCCGCCGCCCAGTGCGCCCGCGGCGCCCGCATCGAGTGCACCCGCCGCGCGCAGCGCCGGACCGCCTGACTCCGCGCCGGACCTCTCGGGGGCCAAGGCGCGTTTCGGCTACTACGCGATCCAGGAGGGCGATCGGGTCGTTCCGATGTCGCCCCTCCGCAAGATCGTGGCCGAGCACATGGTGTACTCGAAGCACACGAGCCCGCACGTGGGAACCGTGGCCGAGGTGGACATGGGCGGCGTGGCGGCCCTCCGCGCCAGGGCCAAGGGGGCCTTCAAGGAGGCCCACGGCTTCGGTCTCACCTTCCTGCCCTTCATCGTCCACGCCACCGTGCGGGCGTTGCGAGAGTTCCCGGTCCTGAATGCCTCGGTCATCGAGGACGCGATCGTCGAGAAACGCGACATCCACATCGGGATCGCCGTCGAGACCGAGAAGGGACTGGTCGTGCCCGTCGTGCGCAATGCCGATCGCCTCTCCATGGCCGGCCTTGCGGCGGAGATCGAGGACCTGTCCAGCCGGGCGCGCTCCAAGAAGCTCTCCGCGGACGACCTGCAGGGTGGCACCTTCACCGTGTCCAACCCGGGCCGACAGGGCAACCTCTACGGCTTCGCGATCATCAACCAGCCCCAGGTCGGAATCCTGCGGATGGGCGAGATGGTCAAGCGACCCGTGGTGCGGGCCGTCGACGGGGCCGATGCGATCGTGATCCGCCCGATGATGCACCTCGCACTCTCCTACGACCACCGCGCCGTGGATGGTGCGCCGGCCAATGGCTTCCTCTACCGCGTTCGGGAGATCCTCGAGGAGGCCGACTTCGACCTCTGAGGGGCTCGCGCTTGCCCGGGTCGGGGCTGCACCGGAAGGTGGCTCCTCGTTCCATGTGCGGATTCCCGCCGACGCCGCTCCCGCCGACTGATCGTGCCCGGCCAGCCGCACCCGCCCGACGTACCCGAATGGTCTTCACCGGCACGGACTCCTAGGATCTCGCGATGACCTTGCGCACCGAGTGGCTGGGGCGCGTCCCCTACGCGGCTGCACTCGACCTGCAGAAGCTGGCCGTGGAGGATCGCCTCGAGGGGCGCATGCCCGACCGCTTGCTGCTGCTCGAGCACACGCCGGTCGTCACCTTCGGGCGCGGCGCCCGGGCCGAGAATCTCCGGGTCTCCGAGTCGGAGCTCCAGGCCCGCGGCATCGATCTCCACCATGTGGCCCGCGGAGGCGACGTGACCTACCACGGGCCCGGCCAGCTCGTCGGCTATCCGATCGTCGACCTGGCGGCGCGCGATGCCAGGGACGTGGTCGCCTGGCTCTGCTTGCTCGAGACGAGCCTGATCCGGGCCCTGGCCGGCCTGGGCGTCGCCGCCGCGCCGGCCGAGGGGAAGACCGGGGTCTTCGTGGCCGGCTCCCGGCCGCTGCGCAAGCTGGCGTCGATCGGTGTCGGCGTGAAGCGCTGGGTCACCTGGCACGGCTTTGCCCTCAACGTGAGCCTCGACCCACGGGACTTCGACGTCATCGTGCCTTGTGGCCTCCACGACGTCGAGATGAGCTCGGTGGCCCAGGAGCTCGGTGCGGCCGCGGATCCTGCGCTCTTCGACGAGGTGCGCGAAGCGGTGGCGAGCGCCTTCGAGAGGGCGCTGCCATGAGCCAGAGCCCGCGTTCGCCGGAACGCCGCGTGGCGCGGCCCGAGCAGAACCGGCAGCAGCCGAACCGGCCCGAGGAGCGGCCGGATTGGCTGAAGGTGCGAGTGCGGGTGACACCCGCGCTCGAGCGGGTCCAGCGGATCGTGAAGGAGCAGTCCCTCCACACGGTCTGTGCCTCGGCCAGCTGCCCGAACCTCGGGGAGTGCTGGGCACGCGGCACGGCCACCTTCATGATCGGCGGCAACACCTGCACGCGGCGCTGCAGCTTCTGCGACGTGGCGACCGGGCGCCCCGACTCCCTCGATCCCTTCGAGCCCGGCCGTGTGGCCCACGCCGTTGCGCAGCTCGGTCTCCGTTTTGCCGTGGTCCCCTGCGTCGCGCGGGACGACCTGCCCGACGGCGGCGCCGGTCAGATGGCGGCGACCCTTCGGGCGATCCGTCGTCGCTGCCCCGACACCGGTATCGAGGTGCTGATCTCGGACTACCAGGGAGACGAGGCCGCCCTCCAGACCGTGCTCGACGCCGACCCCGACGTCCTGAATCACAACCTGGAGACCGTGGATCGCCTCCAGCGCCGCGTTCGGGCCGGGGCCAGCTACCGGCGCTCCCTCGAGGTCCTGCGCCGGGCCGCGGAGCTGCGCCCCGACATCCCGACCAAGAGCGGCCTGATCCTGGGCGTGGGCGAGAGCGACGCGGAAATCGACCAGACCCTGCGAGACCTCCGGGCGGTCGGGGTCGAACTCCTCACCATCAGCCAGTACCTGCGGCCCAGCGACGAGCACCTGCCCGTGGAGCGCTACGTGACACCCGCGGAGTTCGAGGCCTGGGGTCAGAGGGCCCGCGATCTCGGCTTCGCGGAGGTGGCCTCGGCACCCCTGGTCCGAAGCTCCTACCGGGCCGAGCAGCTGGCGGGGAAGCCCGGCTAGGCCGGGCCCTTCCGGCCCGGCGGGTCAAGCACCCCGGCGGGCTGGCCGATGGCGCGCTGGAGGTGTCCCCATGAGCGCTCTCGCCCTTCGTCTCCTGCTTGCCTGGCTCGTCCTGTCTCCGATCGCCGCCTGCAGCCCCCCGCCCGAGCTCCAGACGGTGAGCTATCGCCAGCTCGCCAGCTTCCAGGCCCCGGAGGCCTGGGCGTCGCGGGGCGAAGTGGACGGCGAGCTGCAGTTCGTCCACGCGCGCCATCCGGAGGTCGAGCTGTGGGTCAGCGGGGAATCCCAGGATCTCGGGCACACCCTGACGATCGGGCACCTGCGCTCGCTGATCGGACGCGAGGTCAACCTCGAGTACGGGGGCGCGGTGAGCCGGCTCAGCATGGGCGGCAACGCGGTCGTCCGCTACCCGACCCGGGGCGAAGCGCAGGACGAGCCCGACGCCGTCCGATGGATCGTCGCGCGGCTCTGGTCCGGCAGTCACATGCTCCGCCTGGACGTCTCGATCGAGTACCTGGTGGGCGACATCGAGCCGGCCGAGTTCGAAGCCCTGGTCGCCGAGATCGACCCGACCGTCTCCGACGCCCGCTTCCACTCCGCAGGGAGCTGACGGGGAGCTTCTCCTCCAGGCCCCCTCCGCTAGACTCGGCGCGCCATGGCCGTGCGGGTCGTCACCGTCAATCGCGTCGCCAAGCTGACCTGGGTGGAGCGGCTCTACCTGCCCATGATCCTCAAGGGGCTCTGGGTCACGAGCCGCCACTTCTTCCGGAACCTGTGGGGCTTCGCCACGGGCCGGAGTGAGGCCTTCGTGGTCCAGTATCCCGAGGAGCGGGTCGACTTCGCCGACGCGTTTCGAGGCATGCCGGTGCTCGTCGCGCGCGGGGATGGTCTGCCCCGCTGCGTCGCCTGCGGTCTGTGCGAGTTTGCCTGTCCGACCGACTGCATCCGCATCGTGCCCGGGGAGCTCCCCGACGACGCCGTCGAGCGCACACCGAGGAGCTTCACGATCGACATGGCGCGCTGCATGTTCTGCGGGCTGTGTGAGGAGTCGTGCCCCGAGGAGGCCATCGTGATGAGCCGCGAGGTGGAGATCGCCACCTTCACGCGCGACGCGATGCTCTACGAGAAGGAGCACCTGCTGGTTCCGGAGGCCCTGCTCGAGAGACGGCTCGGGTTCCTGCGCGCCGAGTACGGCCGCGAGCGCGCGCCGGCCGCGCCCCGGGACGGCGCCTAGTGGACGACTGCGCGTCCCCGCTGCTCCGAAGACTGCTGGACACCCACGGCTCGGCACTGCACGCGACCCACGCCCGCCTCGGTGACGCGACGGCCATCGTCAAGCCGCCGGCGCTGCTCGAGGTCATGGGCTTCCTCCGCGACGAGCCCGGGCTCGAGTTCGACATGCTCCTGGACCTGACGGCCGTCGACCACCTGGGAGAGGAGCCGCGCTTCGAGATGGTCTACCACCTCTACTCCCTGGCGCGGAATCACCGTCTGCGCATCAAGGCCCGGCTCCCGGAGAGCGAGCCGGTGGTCGCCAGCCTGACGGGCCTCTGGGCGTCCGCCGACTGGATGGAGCGCGAGGTCTTCGACCTCTACGGCATCCGCTTCGAGGGCCATCCCGATCTGCGCCGCATCCTGCTCGACGAGAGCTTCGAGGGGCACCCGCTGCGCAAGGACCATCCCAAGGCCGCGCGCCGGCCGCCGGTGGAGCCGCGGCAGGCATGAGCACCGGGCCCCGTCTGCGATTGCCCGGCGAGCGGAAGGACGGCGCGCAGCCGGATCTGCATGCCGAGCATCAGATCCTCAACATGGGGCCCTCCCATCCGGCGACCCATGGCACGGTGAAGTTCCTGATCGAGCTCGACGGAGAGAGCATCGTCGATCTGGACGTGCAGGTGGGTTACGTGCACCGCGGCTTCGAGAAGGAGTGCGAGAGCCGATCCTGGTACCAGTGCATCCCGTACACGGATCGCCTCAACTACAACTCCGCCATCCTCTGCAACCTGGGCTTCTGCATGGCGGTGGAGAAGCTCCTGGAGATCGAGACGCCGGAGCGCTGTCAGTGGCTTCGGGTGCTGGCGGGGGAGATCTCCCGGCTCGGTGACCACCTGACCCGCTGCGGCGCGTCCTGCCTGGAGCTCCAGGCCATGACGCCCTTCCTGTACGGCATCGAGGCCCGCGAGCTGGTCTGGGACCTCCAGGAGATGCTCTGCGGTGCGCGGGTCACCACGAACTACGTGCGCATCGGAGGCGTGAAGCACGACCTCCCCGAGGGCTTCGCGGCCGCCGCGGGAGACCTGCTCGCCAAGGTCCGCAGCCTGCTGCGCGACTTCGACGCGGTGGTCACGCGCAACCGCATCTTCGTCGATCGGCTGAAGGACACGGGTGTCCTCTCCAAGGAGGACTGCATCCGCCATGCGGTGACCGGCCCCGTCCTGCGCGCGGCCGGCGTGCCCCTGGATCTGCGCAAGGACGAGCCCTACCTGGTCTACGACCAGCTCGACTTCGACGTTCCGGTGGGCACGGTGGGAGACAACTACGATCGCTACCTCGTGTGCGTCGAAGAGATGCAACAGAGCCTGCGCATCGTCGAGCAGTGTGTGGATCGGCTCGGTGCCCTGGGCCCTGGGCCCGTGGACGTGGACGATCCCCGGGTCCGATGGCCCGCCAAGGGGCGCGTCTTCGAGGGCATGGAGGAGCTGATCCAGCAGTTCAAGAGCGTGACCGAGGGGCCGAAGGTGCCGGCCGGGGAGGGGTACCTGGCCATCGAATCCGCCAACGGGGAGCTCGGCTTCTACCTGGTCTCGGACGGCTCGCAGAGGCCCGTCAAGGTTCGCTGTCGTCCGCCGAGCTTCCTGAATCTGCAGCCGCTGCCCCTGATGGTGCGCGGGGCGATGCTCGCCGACCTGATTCCGACCTTCGACTTCCTCAACATGATCGGCGGGGAGTGCGACCGATGACCTCCTGGCCCCCGATCGACCGGGCCTGTGACCGGTGAGCCGGCCAGGCCCGCCGCCCCTCCGTCCCTTCGGCCTGGTGCTGCACCACGACGGTCGCTTCCTCCACGAGGGCCAGCCGATCCGCAACCGCCGCTTGCGCGAGCACTTCGACCGCTCGGTCCGGTACCTGCCCGAGGAAGGCAAGTACGTGGTCACCCTGGCTCACTTCCGCGGCGAGATCGAGGTGGAGGAGTGCGCCTTCTTCGTCCGCAGCTTCGACGCCGCGAGCGCTCGGATCGGACTCTCCGACCGCAGCGAGGAGCCGCTCGACCCCGGGAGCCTGCGCCTCTCGCCGATCGACGGGGCCACGATCTGCACGATCAAGCGCGACCTCCTGCCCGAGGGCCTGCCAGCGCGCTTCACCCACGGAGCCCATGCGGAGCTGCTCCAGGTGATCGACGAGCGGGGGGGCGGGTTCGGGCTCGAGATCGCGGGCGAGTGGGTGCCGATCCCGCTGGGCTGAGCTCAGCGGCCGGTGCGGCTCGCCCCGGCCAGCACCAGGAAGCCCAGGGCCCAGCCCCAGGCGACCTCGCGGGCTCCGAAGCTCGTGATCAGACCGCGGCTGACGGGGCTCCGGTAGGGGCGGTCGGGCAGGTGCTGCTCCGCCAGCCACTCCCGCGCCTCGCCCGAGAGCCCGTGTCCCGATTGCTCGAGGGTGTGGCCGAAGTAGCGCTCCAGGATCTGGTTCTCGCGGTGGGCCACGGTCGCATCGCGTCGCAGCCAGGGCGGGTCGTCCCGATGGGTGAGGGCCGTCTCCCGGTAGCGGTCCCGCCGGAACAGGTGCACGCGCAGTTCGTGCAGGAAGGGGTCCGTGATCGGGTTGTAGGTGGCGAGGAAGCGCTTGTAGACCTCGTCACCGCCGTCCCGCGCCAGGGTCGCGCCGGCCTCGGGGGCCCGGCGGAGGTCCAGCTCGCGCAGGGTCTCCAGCTCGAGGCGTGAGTAGAAGGAGCCGATCTCCGGGTCGCCGTGACGGAACCCGTACTCGACCATCAGGTCGCCCCGATCGCGAACCGAGGCCAGGCCGGGCAGGGTCTCCGCCAGGCGCGCGATGCGGGGTGGCGTGTTCAGCAGGCTGGCGCCGAGCAGCAGCCAGGCCAGCGCCGCAAAGCGCACGGCGAGCCGGCGGCCCGGGCCACTCCCGGCTCGCGCCTCCCTCTCCGGCAGCCCGAAGGCCAGGGCCACCTGGATGCCGGTGGCGGCACCCGCATTGATCGCGAGGTCCCGCAGGTCCCAGTGGCGGTCCGGTGTGAGCCACTGGAGTGCCTCGTCGAGCATGCCGGCACTGGCGCCCACGCAAGCCGCCGCCGGAAAGACCCAGGCGTCGGCGATGCGGAAGCGCAGCGCATGCCAGGCGAGCGCGCCGAGGGCGCCGTACTCGACGAGGTGCACCGCCTCCTCGGGGGCGCGGCGCAGCTGCCAGGCGCTGGCGGCGTACAGGAGCGCGATGGCGATCCACACCACGCGGTGTCGGGTCTGGACCTCTCCGGTCCGCAGACGCCGCAGGACGAGGAAGAGGGCCGTGGCGAAGCAGACGGCGACCGCTACCAGGAAGAGCTGCCGTCCGCCGGCGCCCTCGACGGCGCGTTGGATCGCCCGGGCCAGGGGCACGGTGGCGTAGATCCCCAGGGTCAAGAGACCCACGGCCAGCCACGCCTGGCCTTCCCCCTCCGCTCGGCGGATCGCGCTCATGGCTCGGCTGGGGTCCTCCGCAGGTGGGCGCGAGCGTAGCGTCGCGGGCCCGGGAGGGGACCCGGGCAGGGGCCGCGCTGCGCCCTGTGGATCTCGTGCCTAGGTGGAGAGCCGGATCGGCAGCGTCCGTCGGCCCCGCACCAGGAAGGAGTCGACCCGTTCGGGCTTGCCGGGCGGCGCGACCACGTCGACGAGCTCGGGCAAGAGGCCCTCGAAGGCGGCCCGCCCCTCGAGGCGGGCCAGGGAGGCGCCCAGGCAGAAGTGCTTGCCGAACCCGAAGCCGACGTGGCCCTGGCTCTGGCGAGTGATGTCGAAGCGGTCCGGCTCCGGGAAGCGGCGCTCGTCCCGATTGGCCGACGCGAGCAGGGCCGCGACGTTGGCGCCCTTCGGGATGCGCACGCCGGCGACCTCCGTCTCGCGGGTGGTCAGCCGGAAGACCACCTGCACGGGGGAGTCGTAGCGCACGACCTCCTCGACGAGACCGGGCACGAGGGAGGGATCGTTCGCTGCCGCGGCGAGCTGCTCCGGGTGGTCGAGCAGGGCCGTCGCCCCGTTTCCGATCAGGTTCGTGGTGGTCTCGTTTCCGGCGACCATGAGCAGCACCACGAACTGGATCAGGTCGACGGTCGAGAGAGGCTGGGCGCCCTCGTCCTTCGCCTCCATCACGGCGCCGATCAGGTCGTCGCCGAGGTCGCCGCGGCCCCTGCGCGCCTCCATCTCGTCGTGGAAGTAGACGAAGAGCTCCTCGAGGGTGTCGAGGAAGGCGGCGCTGAAGGGGTGGGCCCGTCCGGGTCCGCTGGCGTTGTGGATGATGCAATCGCTCCAGCGTTTGAAGCTCGCGTGGCGTTCGGGGGGCACGCCCAGCATCTCCGCGATGATCGTGACGGGCAGTGGCACGGCCAGGTCCCGCATGAGGTCGAAGGGCTCGCCCTCGCGCAGGGGCTCGAGGAGGCCATCGGCCAGCTCGCGGATCCGCGGCTCCCAGGCCAGGACCCTGCGCGGGCTGAAGCCGCGGTTCACGTTGCTGCGCAGGCCGGTGTGGCGCTCGCCATCGGACGCGATCAGCGGCCGGGAGCGCGAGAAGACCAGCGGGTTCACCCGCATCGAGAAAGCCAGGCGGGCCATCGCCTTGATGCCGGGCCAGGAGAGATCCACCCCGCGCTTGCCGTTGTTCATCAGCACCGTGAACATGGCGCGGGACGAGAACGCCTCCGGGCTCTTCAGCACCAGGGCGACGTCATCGAAGCGTGAGACGCAGAAGGCCTTCATCGATTCCACGTAGTGGACCGGGGCCTGGTCGCGAAGCTCTGCGTAGAGCGGGTAGGGATCCTCGCGCCAGGCCGGCGAGAAGGGGTCGAGCTCGGGATTCATGGTGCGTTCCCCCGCAGTGCGAGGTGTGGATTGGCCCGGCCTCGCGCCCGCAGTGCGAGGTGTGGATTGGCCCGGCCTCGCGCCCGCAGTGCGAG
>NYZB01000149.1 GCA_002687015.1 Deltaproteobacteria bacterium | reverse complement strand
GCCGGAAGTAGAGCGTCCCGGCCGAGCCATGAGCGTAGGGTGCCCGCCGCCCCGCGATCCCAAGAGGAGAAGCGAAGCGGCCCCCCATCGGCCAAACCGATCGGATGGGCAGGAGTGCGCCTAGGGCTCGATCAGGCCGTGGCGGAGGGCGTAGCGGACCAGCGCGGTCGCCTTCCGGGCACCCAGCTTTCGCATGACGCTGGTGCGGTGCGCTTCGACGGTCTTCGTGCTGATGCCGAGCTCGCTGGCGATCTCCTTGGCGGAGAGTCCCTCGGCGATCAGCTGCAGGACCTCGCGCTCGCGGGACGAGAGGATGGAGAAGGGCTCCGAGGAGCCGCGTTCCGGCGTGCGCAGCTGCTCGACGATCTTCTTGGCCACGGGAGGGCTGAAGTAGCTGCCGCCGCGGGTGACGGCGCGCACCGCGGAGACCACCTCACCGACGCGACCGTTCTTGAGCACGTAGCCGTCGGCCCCGAGGTTCACCGCGCTCTGGATGTAGGGCCGGTCGCCGTGAACCGAGAGCAGGATCACCTTGACCGCGGGATGCGCAGAGCGAAGTCGCTCGAGGGTCTCGAGCCCGCCCAGCTTCGGCATCGAGATGTCGAGGATGACGACTTCGGGCTGGTGCTTGGCAACTTCCTCGAGGACCTCGCGACCGTCCGAAGCCTCCGAGAAGACCTCGATGTCGCCCTCGGCCTCCAAGAGGCGCCTCAGACCTTCCCGGACGACGGCATGGTCGTCAGCAATCACGGCACCGATCAAGGGGCCCCTCCCTCGTATTGCCCCTAGAGTAAACCGTTCGAACCCTTGGTGACAATGCCCACACCTCGGAGGTAGATTGATCTCCGACGGAAACGCACGCTCTACGGAGGGCCCGTGCCCCGCCCCACCGCGCCCAGGCCTCCCCGGCAGACCGACGGCCCGCGCGCACCTTTCGCCGTCTACGTAGAGGGCGCGCGCGATGGGGAGATCCTCCGCGGCTGGGCCAGGAGGCTCTCGCCGCCTCTCTCGCGTTCTCTCGGGAGTGTCCTGGTCATCCTCGGGGGACGTCGCCCGGAGCGGGCGCGCTCGCATCTCGACGCGCTCCGCGAGGATCACCCCGGTGCGCGTGGGCTGTGCGTACTGGACCGCGATGCCGCCGCGGCGCGCGTGGAGGAGCGCGACGGCCTCGAAGCGTTCTCGTGGCGGCGGGGCCACATCGAGAGCTATCTGCTGGTTCCCGCTGCGATTCGACGTGCGGCGCGCTTCGATCGGGGACAGGAGGCACGGCTCGACCGACTCCTGCGCCAGCACGTGCCCGATGGGGCCGATGAGGGAGAGCTGGCGAGATTCGACGCCAAACGCCTTCTGGGCCCCACGGGGCCCATCTCCCGGCAGCTCGGAAGGAGGCTCCAGGCGGGCCGTATCGCGCGGGCGATGAGGGCCGAGGAGCTGCATCCAGAGGTCCAGGGGCTGCTGGGACGGCTCGGAGAGGGGTTGGGGTTTACCCTAGGTGGGCCGGAGGTGACCATCCGAGCCAGGCGTTGATCTGCCCCTGGGAGTGGTACAATGTCAGACCACCTTTCCTGGGGAGGGCGCGCCATGGGTGACGATCGCAACGGCTTTCCCGACAGCCTCGACGACCAGGACGAGGCGTACTTCGATTCGCCTCCGGCCCTGGCGAGGCCCTTCGACACGCGGCTCCTGCGCGAGTCGGCCACGCAGCTGCCACCCCGCAAGCCCATCGTCCTGGGGCCTGCCCACACGGTCACGGACGCCATGCGGGCGATGAAGGGCGAGCACCGCGGCTGCGTCCTGATCACGGAGGACGGCACGCCGGCGGCGGCCGTCATCGGGATCTTCACCGAGCGGGATGTCCTGTTCCGGATCGTGGACGGTGGCCGCAACCCGGCCGTCCTGGCCCTGGGCGACGTCATGACGCCGGAGCCCGAGTGCCTCGAGGATGGCCAGACCGTGGCCGAGGTCCTCAACCAGATGAGTGTCGGCGGCTTTCGCCACGTTCCGATCGTGGACCATCAACGCCGCCCGACCTCCGTGGTCTCGGTTCGCGACGTCGTCCAGTACCTGGTCGACGCCTTCCCGCGCGAGATCCTGAACCTCAGCCCCGACCGCCAGAGCCAGCGCGAAGGCGGGTAGCTCGCCCGCCGGGGTGAGTCCGCAGGCGCCGCCCTGGCTGCGTTGCGCTCCCCTTGGCGTACGTGAGTACGCGGTCGGGTCGCGACGCCTTGCCAGGACGGCGCCTGCGGACTCACCTGGGGTTCGCGCTCGTGGAGCCCGAGAGAGGGGAGGGGGTCTTCTAGCCGTCGAGGGCGTCGTGGAGGATGGGGGTGGGGACTTCTTCGCCGCTCTTGCGGGTTCGGCGGACTTCGGAGACGAGGGCGATGGCGCGGCGCAGGAAGAACAATCCGATGATCAGGTTCCAGATCAGGAAGACCGCGTTCGTGGCGAAGGCGTAGGCGATCAGCGAGTCGCGATCGCCGTAGTCCGCCAGGAGCTCGGCCCACGTGAACTCGCGCACTCCGAAGTTGCCGACCGAGGGCACGGCCAGCGCGAGGTAGAGCAGGGGGATCCGTCCCGCCAGGACGATCCAGGGGATCGGCGTGCCGAAGGCTCGGGTGGCGACACCCTGGATGACGACGTCGAAGGCGGCCAGCAGGAGGAACCAGCCGATGAAGGGCAGGAGCTGGCGCAAGGGGATGCGATCGAGCCACGCGAGCGCCCGCGCCACGCCCGGGATCTTCTCGGCGGGGCCGAAGCGCAGACCGAGGGCCACGGCGCCGATCGCGGCCCAACCGATCAGGGCCGTTGCGAACACGGCCTGGTTGGCCTCGAGACCGCCCGGCAGGAAGGGCAAGGCCAGCGCAACCTGGATCAGCAGCACGATCAGGTGGGTGACGAAGGGGATCAAGGCCGTGGCGACGACCGCCTCGAGGTTGCCGCCCGTGAGGCGCGCGACGCCCATCAAGAAGGCCGCGTCGGCGAGTGGATTGCTGATGGACCGGAACAGCTCGGAACCGGCTCGCACCGAGATCACGGCGCCGCGCGGAACCGGTGTCACCAGGCGCCGCAGCGCTTCGGCCTGGAGGAAGGCCCAGCCGATGAAGAACACCAGCTTGTCGAGGGACGCCACGAGGATGAAGAGGGGCAGATTGGCGTGGCCCGTGGCTTCGACCAGCCGCGCCCAATCGGTGGCATAGCCAAACACGTAGACCAGGGCCGAGATCGAGATCACCCAGGGCAGGATCCTCTGCCAGGGCTTCATGGAGGCTCTCGGCGTCGCCACAGCGCGGGCAGGGTAGCCACTTCACTCCGCGACGGGTGGCGCGGAGCGTGCTACCGGATGCCCATGCGCGTGATGGAGCTCGCCGCGCCCGGCGCTGCCGAGACGCACCCCTTGCGGCCGGCCGAGCGCCCGATCCCGGAGCCGGGCCCGGGGGAGTTGCGGGTTCGGGTCGAGGTCTGCGGTGTCTGTCGCACCGATCTCCACGTCGCCGAAGGGGACCTGCCGGTCCACCGCCCCCGGGTGATCCCGGGACACGAGGTCGTGGGCCGGGTCGAGGCCCTGGGCGAGGGCGTCGACGCGCCGGCGCTGGGCGCTCGGGTGGGCGTCGCATGGCTCCACGAGAGCTGTGGCCGCTGCCGGTTCTGCGCTGCGGATCGCGAGAACCTGTGCCTGGCCCCACGCTTCACCGGCTGGGACGCCGACGGCGGCTACGCCGAGCAGGTCGTGGCCCCCGCGGCGTTCGTGCACCGGCTTCCGGAGGACGTGGCGGCCTCCGAGCTGGCTCCACTGCTCTGTGCCGGGATCATCGGGTACCGGGCGTGGCGGCGCTCCGGGATCCGGCCCGGCGGTCATCTGGGCCTCTACGGTTTCGGTGGTTCGGCCCACATCGTCCTCCAGATCGCCCTGCACCACGGCTGCGAGGTCACCGTGGTGAGTCGCGGCGATCGGCACCGTGGCCTCGCGCGCGAGATGGGAGCCCACGCAGTCGTCGGTGCGGCGGAACCCCTGGAGCGACCCCTCGACGCGGCGATCCTCTTCGCTCCGGCAGGCGAGTTGGTGTTGCCGGCTCTGGAGGCCCTCGACCGCGGCGGAAGGCTCGCGGTCGCGGGCATCCACTTGAGCGAGATCCCGCCCCTCGACTACGAGCGCCAGCTCTTCCAGGAGCGCGAGCTGGTGAGCGTCACCGCCAACACCCGCGAAGACGCCCGGGCCCTGCTCGCCCTCGCCCGGGAGATCCCGATCCGCACCCATACGTCGCCCTACCCTCTAGAGCGCGCCAACGAGGCGCTGGTGGACCTGAAGCAGGACCGCATCCGCGGGGCAGCGGTCCTCCTGCCGGGAACCGCGCCGTGAAGCTCCTGGCTCTCGACTTCGACGGCGTGATCTCGGACTCGGCGCGCGAGGGCTTCGTGGTCGCGCTTCGCGCCTACCGCACCATGTGGCCCGGCGCGCACCTGCCCGAGGTCGCCGATGCGGACGATGCGCCCGGGCTCTACCGCGCCTTCGTCGACCTGATGCCGCTCGGCAACCGGGCGGAGGACTACGCGGTGGTCCTGGCCGCCCTCGAGCAGGGCCATCCGCTGGCGGGCCAGTCGAGCTACGACGCTTTCTTCGCCGCTCAGGACCCCGCTGAGCTCGGCGAATTCCATCGGCGTTTCTACGAGGTGCGCGATGCCTGGGCGGCCCGCGACCCCGACGGCTGGCTCGACCAGATGAAGCCCTACCCACGGATCCGGGAGGTACTGCGACGCCACGCGGGTGAGGTGATCCTGGCGATCGCCACGGCCAAGGACCGCGCCTCGGTCGGGCGCCTGCTCCAGAGCTATGGGATCGACGACCTGTTTCCCCCCGAGCGGGTCCTGGACAAGGAGGCGGGGCGCAGCAAACGGGGCCACCTCGAGGCCCTGGCCGCTCGGACCGGGACGCCCTTGCCCGAGATCCTCTTCGTGGACGACAAGCTGAACCACCTGGGCTCGGTACGAAGCCTGGGGGTGGGCTGCGCCCTGGCGGCCTGGGGATACAACGGGAGCGGCGAGCAGGCTCTTGCGCGCTCGGCCGGCTACCGCGTCCTGACCCTCGAAGCGCTGGAGAGCCAGCTCTTCGCGCCGGCGTGAAATCCGCTGCGCCAGTTCCTACCCTGGACAAGCCCCCGAAAGGTCCTCCAATGTCCACCTCGCAGCCCGGCCTTGGCTTTCGCATGCACGCCGAGCGAACGCCCAACCCGCAGAGCGTCAAGTGGGTCTTGGGCCAGGAGCTGGCGCCGCCGGGCATCACGGCCAACTTCCGCGAGACTGTCGGTGTCGGGGTCTCGCCCCTGGCTGCCGCGCTCTTCGAGGTGGCGGGCGTCGTCGGGGTCTTCGTTGGCGGGAGCTTCGTGACCGTGACGAAGGAGGAGGACCTGGAGTGGACCGATCTGGCCCAGCTGGTGGTCGATGCCATCAAGGCCTTCGCCGGCTCCGGGGCCTCGGCGCTCGGCCCCGACTTCGAGGCCGAGGCGAGGGCCGGTGGCGGCGACGAGGTGGTCGCTCGGATCAGGGGAATCATCGACAACGAGATCCGCCCCGCCGTGGCCATGGACGGCGGAGATGTGGTCTTCGTGGGCTTCGATGGCGGCGTGGTGGAGGTGATGCTCCAGGGCTCCTGTGTGGGCTGCCCGAGCGCGACCGCTACTCTGCGTTTCGGTATCGAGGGACGGCTCCGGGAGGCCATCCCGGAAGTGGAGTCCGTCGTCTCGGTGTGACCGCGACGACCGTGAGCGCGCGCACGTTTCCCCCAACGGCGCGGCCCGAAGGCAGGCAGAAGCGGAGCCAGATAGGCAAGGAGGCCCTTGGGCCATGGTGGGGGGAGACGAGCCGCAGGGCGGACGCCGTCCGTTCTTCACGCGCACGCGCCGGCGGCGATCGTTGGCCGCATTCCTGGGGTGGGCGCCATCCGCGGTCGGGGTGGTCGCGAACGGGTTGGCCAGCGTCGGTCGCGGCGCCCGGATCGTGTGTGGGGGTCTGCCCCCGCCCGCGCGATGGCGGCGGCGCCCCGGGCGCTTCCCGCCCGAAAAGCGCCGATCCCGGATGAGTCTCCGCGGTCGGCTCACCCTCGCGGCCATCGGCCTGGCCGCGGTGCTGGTCCCCCTGTGGCTCCTGCTTGGTGGATCCGGCTCCAGCGGCGACGCGGCGGAGGCCGCCGAACCCCAGACCCCGCCCGTCGCCGCGCCTCCTCCGGAGAGTGCGGCGCTCCCCGATGCGATCTTCCAGCCCCCGGTAGGGCGGGGCGCCCTCCGCGCCGCCACGGAGCGGGACGGATTGAGGGTCGAGTACACCCTCGATCCCGAGCTCACCGACCAGGTCTGGAGGGTGTTGGACCGCGGCCGCGTCGATCTCGGTCACGTGTTGATCATGGACCCCCAGAGCGGGGACCTGCTCACCTACGTCTCTACCGACCCGGAGCGATTTCCGCCGACCCGCGCCTATCCGGCTGCCTCGCTGGTCAAGGTCGTAACGGCTGCCGCTCTGCTCGATGCGGAGCCCGCGGCCGCCGAGCGTCCGTGCCGCTACGCCGGCAATCCCTACCGGCTGAATCGGCGTAGCCTCGATCCTCCGCGGCGCGGTGGAGACGAGATGAGCTTGCGCCGCGCGCTCGCGACCTCGAACAACAAGTGCTTCGCGCAGTGGGCCGTCCACGAGATCGGCGGCGAGCGGATGCTGGCGGCGATCCGTCGCTTCGGGTTGCTTCGCGCGGCGGCTCCGGTGCACGCGCCCGGCACCGTCTCGGACCCTGGGGAGGACCGGCTGGAGCTGGGCCAGCTCGGCTCGGGGTTGGATGGCCTGCGAATCACGCCTCTGCATGCCGTACAGCTCGCTGCGGTCCTGGCGCGAGGACACCGCGTGCAGCCCAGCTGGGTGGCGCGGGTCGAGGATGCGGCCGGGGGCGAGCTGCCGATTCCCTCCCCGACGGAGAGCATCCCCGTGCTCACCGAAGAGCTGACCCGCGACCTGCGCAGCATGCTCACCGACACGACGCGGCGTGGCACGGCCCGCAGGGCATTCCGCACGCGCCGAGGGCGGCCGCTGCTGCGCGGAGTCACGGTGGCCGGCAAGACCGGCAGCCTGAACGGGACCGATCCGAAGGGTCGCTACGAGTGGTTCATCGGCGTCGCGCCGGCCGACGCGCCGACACTGGCGGTTGCCACCGTTGCCGTCCAGGGCCCGCTCTACTGGATGAGCGCCAGCCAGCTCGCGGCCGAAGTCCTGAAGGTCGCCTTCTGCCCGAAGGGAGTGTGCAGCGACGAACCACCGCAGGCCCGCCGCACGCGCACTGCCGCCCAGCCCGTCGGCGGCTGATCTCGAGCGCCGCTGGGCGCCCCGTCAGCTCGCCTCGTCGTCGGGTGCGGCCTCGTCGCGTTTCTCGGGCTCGTGGTCGAGGATGCGCGAGACGACGGCACCCATGGCGTCACTCTCACCGTTCTGGAGCGGTTCGATGGCGGGCAGGTGGGTGATCAGCTTCTCGAGTCGCGTGGCATCGCCGGGCTCGAGGTCGAGGAAGCGAAGGCCCAGTCCGGCACCGTCCTTTTCGTGGAGGACCTGGGCGCTCACGACGAAGGGATCCTCGTCGGCCTCGCCATAGAGAGCGAGCTGCACGTGATCGCCAACCGAGAGGTCCGGATGGGGATCGATTCCCATGCCCCCCATCGAAAGGTTGCGGCCCATCAGGACCTGGCGCGCCTCTCCCGGGATGGCGATCTCCTGGTCGTAGACGACGCGGTCGTGCTTTCGACGATCTTCCGGTGAGCCCACGCCGGCCGCCGGCGAGTCCTCGGCTTGCGAGGGCTCGGCGAGGTCGGTGTCGGTGGCTCCCTCGCGGGCCGTCGTCGGGGGCTCGGGCGCCGTGGCGAAGTCGATCGCCACGGGCTCTTCGAGGACCGCGGGTCCGTGGGCGCGATCGTTCAAGATGTTGAAGATCCGGCGCCGAGCCGCCACCGAGAGCTTCTCGAAGTGGATCGCTGCCGCGAAGCGCGTACCGCTGGTCTGGTCGTCGGCCGGGCTCGTGCGGAGGACCTTCCCTCGCAGGGTCAGGCTGCGCCCGTCGGTCACGCGGCTCGGCAACTGCAGCGAGATCCGCGCACCGGGGGTGAGCTGCTCGTTCAGGAGCAGCCGGACGCCGCTCAGGGACAAGTCCGCGATCCACGCCTTGCGATGCTGGAAGCCCGTGCGGTAGCGCACAGGGTGGCCGATCGGTGTGCGGGGGTTCTGGCGCCGCTCGGCGCCCGAGTAGAGGTCGCGGAAGAGGACCAGGCGCAGCGCGTAGGGATGCACCGGTCGTCGGATCAGGAGGTCGAAGCCCGCGCGCCGAAGTCGGTTGCGGAGCGTGTTCGAATCCTCGGTGACCACCGCGATCTTGCGAGGTGCGTCCGCGCTACCGGTGTTGAGCGGCCACTGCTCCGCGAGCAAGGCGCGCCGCGTGGTCGCGATGAAGAGCCGTTGCGGCGGCTCGACCTCGGGCGGGATCTGGCCGCCCCGCAGATGGACGAACTCGGTGCCCATCTGTGCGAGCAGCGTCCGGACGTCGTCCAGCTCGCCGTCGTCGATCAGCAGCACCGAAGGTGAAGACATGTCACACCTTTGCGCCCCCTCCTGCGACACCGCGGATGTGGGGCCACCTCATGAGTCGGCAGATTCGGCCTCGCGCTGAAGCTCGTTCCCCACGGGGAGCGGTCTTTTTCTGACTGCCCTGAGCAGGGTCAGGCAGACGCCGGAGGCGACCAGCAGGCCCCACGCCCCCACGGCGTCCAGCGGCTCGCCTGGCGGGGCGAGCCCGGCCAGGGCGGCGATGCCGTAGAGGTTGTTGGCGGCGTGACAGAGGATCGCGGGCACCACGCTCCCCGCCCAGACCGCCACGACGCCCAGGTAGAGGCCCAGCACGAAGGCGGCCCCTCCGTGGACGAGATCGGCATGGGCGAGCCCGAAGAGGACGGACGAGCCCGTGACGGCGACCCAGGTCGCGAAGCGTCCCTCCAGAGCCCGCAGGGCAAAGCCCCGAAACAGCAGCTCCTCGCAGAGTGCCGGCAGGAGCCCCAAGGCAACCAGGGAAGCGGCGAGTGCGGCCCGGGTGTCCCGCACGAGCTCATCGATCTCTCCGAGGCGGCCCCCCTCGCGAAGCGCCAGCGTGCGCAGGCCGGCGTCGGCCGCGGCAGACAGGCAGAGGAACCCGACCAGTGCGACCACGACCCACCGCCAGGGCAGGCGGCTCGGAACGAGGCCCAGCCGCTCGGACAAGGGGCCCCCCAGCCACGCCGCACCGGCCAGGGCCAGGGCCAACCAGATCAGCTGGCCGAGCATCGCCGCCAACAGACGCTCGTCACCCATGGGCGCACCCTAGCCGAGAAGGCACCGGGAGAGCGTGGCCGCCCTTCGACGCCGGCCGCCTCCGCTGTCAGCTACGCTGGCGGCGTGGCCACTCCCCTCGCCCCCGGCTTCCTGGTTGCACTCGACGCGATTCTCGACCCCAACTTCGCTCGCACGGTCGTCCTCATGTTGCACCACGACGAGGGCCAGGGCGCCTTCGGGCTGGTGATCAACCGGGGCACCGACTTCCCCATGACCGATCTATGCGAGAGCCTCGAGATCAACTGGTGCGGTGAGGACACGGCGCGAGTCGATTGGGGAGGGCCCGTTCATCCGGAGCAGGGCTGGATCCTGTTTCGCGAGCACCTCGAAGAGGTCGAAGATGCGGAGCAGGTCTCACCGCGCCTGCACTGGAGCGGCTCGCGCGAAGCGCTGCGCAGGTTCGCCGAGAGCCCGGAGCTCGTCGCGCGGATCTTCCTCGGCTACGCGGGGTGGGGGCCCGGCCAGCTCGAGCAGGAGATCGCAGCCGGGGCCTGGCTCGTGGTGCCGCTCGACGAGCCCGTGACCGGAGGCCTCGTCTTCGAAACGCCGAAGGACAAGCTCTGGACGGCAACCGTGCGAAGCCTGGGCATCGAGCCGGGCACGCTGGTGTCGACCCAGGGCGTCAACTAGAGCCCATCTCACAAATGCCCTGCGTGCCCCTCCCACCGAGGAAGGCCGTTGCGCACTCGATATTTGTGAGACGGGCTCTAGGGAAGCGGCGGGCACGGGCTCCCTTCGCGAGGCCCCGGCCTAGCCGACCACGCGGTTGCGCCCCGCGTCCTTGGCGGCGTAGAGGTTCTCGTCGGCGCCCCGGATCATGTCCTCGACGCTGTGCCAGCTCTTCTGCCATTGCGCGACGCCGGCGGAGATCGTGATCACGAAGCGCCGTCCCTCGGCCTCGGGCTCCATCGCTTCGACCGCGGCCCGTATGCGCTCGGCGACGACCAGGGCCCCCTGCAGCCCGGTCTCCGGGAGCACCACCGCGAACTCCTCGCCGCCATAACGCCCCACGCAGGCTTCGCGCCGGGCCTGCCCGGCCAGGCAGGCGGCGACCTGGCTCAGCACCTGGTCTCCGGCCGTGTGGGTCGAGCTGTCATCGCCTCGGGTCGGCACGACCCCACCATCGGATCACCGAAGCCTCTCCTGTAGCCGCCCTCGGGTAGCTATGCTCCGCGCTCCTCGTAGGAGACTCCATGATCGAAGATCTCTTCTCGGTAAAGGGCAAGGTGGCCGTGGTCACCGGCGGCACCCGGGGAATCGGCCGCATGATCGCCCAGGGCTACGTCGAGGCAGGCGCCCGGGTGATCGTGGCCTCGCGCAAACCCGAAGCCTGCCGAGAGGCGGCCGAGGCCCTGGGGCAGCTCGGCGACTGCGAAGGCCTGCCCGCCGATCTCTCGAGCGAGCAGGGTGCCAGGGAGCTGGCAGCGGCGGTCGCGGAGCGGGCGGGGGCCGTCCACATCCTCGTCAACAATGCCGGAGCGAATTGGGGCGCGCCCTTGGAGGAGTTTCCCGACTCGGCCTGGGACAAGGTCTTCAACCTGAATCTGAAGGGGCCCTTTCACCTGACCGTGAAGATGCTGCCCCTGCTCCGCAAGGCGGCGACCCCCGCGGATCCCGCGCGCGTCATCAACGTGGGCTCGATCGACGGACTCCACGCGCCGGATCTCGAGACCTATTCCTATTCGTCCACGAAGGCGGGTCTCCATCACCTGACCCGCGTCATGGCAAGGCGTCTGGCCTCCGAGGACATCACCATCAACGCGATTGCCCCAGGTCCCTTCGAGAGCAAGATGATGGCGGCGACGCTCGAGAGCTTCGGAGACCACATCCGCAGCACGAACCCTCGCAAGCGAATCGGGGAGCCCGAAGACATGGCCGGGGTGGCGCTGTACCTGGCCTCTCGCGCCGGGGCCTATGTGACCGGCGCGGTGATTCCCGTCGACGGTGGGATCTCGACGACCCTCTGAAGAGCGAGCTCAGCCCGCGCCCGAGAGCCGGCGCAGCTGGAGGCGCTGAACCTCCAGGCTGACCGCGTTCAGGTCGGCCTGGAAGCTCCCTCCGTCCTGGGCGGAGACGGAGAGGAAGCCGTAGCGGTACTTGCCGCCCGGCTTCTCCCGCACGCTCTGGACCGAAGCCGTGCCCTGGCAGTGCTGACCCTCGAAGTCGATCGACACCGCAACGTTCTGGCCGATCTGATAGCCAGTCGCGGCGACGGCCGCGAAGCCCGTGGAGCTGATGTCGACGACCTTGCAGTTGGGCTCGTCACCGATCGCCGCCTCGAGGCTCGCGGTGATCGTCGATACGCGGTAGCTCTGACGGCTCTCCGCAGAAACCGGGTCGCCGAGCGTCTCGAAGACGACGAGCTTGCCGGTGTCCGTCTCCTCCAGCGAGCGGATGCGCGCCGGCTGCTGCATGAACTCGCGCTTGACCTCGTAGTAGATCAGGATGTCCTGTTCACCGTCGATCGTCCGGATGCCGCATGGGTCACCGACATCACGTACATCCGGACCTGGGAAGGGTCCCGATGGAGGCGGGCAGGGCGGAGACCCGCGCGGCAGGGTGCTCCTGGGGCTGGCGCGAGCCGCGCCGCAGCCTACCGACGAGCTCCGCACGCTCGAGGCCCTGGTGGCCGCGATGGAGCGCGCCGGGCGCCCGGCCCCGAACCTGGACGTCGGCCTGGTGGCGCTGCGGGCGGCCTTTGGTCTTCCGCGGGGGTCTGCCGCCGGGCTCTTCTGTGTGGGCCGCTGCGCCGGGTGGATCGCCCATGCGCTCGAGCAGGTGGCCACGGGCCACCTGCTGCGGCCGCGCGCCCGCTACCGGGAGGCGTGAAGCAGGGCGGGGTCCGCGGGGGGGCGCGACCCGATCCAGTCGAGCAGGCTTCGCACGTCCTCGACGTTGGGCAGTCGCCGGAGGGCGGAGGTCGGCGTTTCGGCACTTCCGACGCGGAAGGTCATCGCCAGGCCCGCCAGGAAGCGGAAGGCGTCTTCGTCGGTCTGATCGTCACCGACGTAGATCACGCGCACGCGCTCCGACCAGGCCGGGCCGTAGCACTCGCGGAGGATGTGGAGCACCGCTCGTCCCTTGTCCCATCCGATCGGTGGTCGTGCTTCGATCGCCGCGTGGGCGTCGCGGGGCTGGTAGCCGTGCTCCATGATCACGTTGCGCACCTTCTCCATCAGCCGCTTCCGCTTGCGCTCGGGCACCGAACGCAGGTGGAAGGTCAGGGTGGGCCCCTTGGGCTCGGTCCATGCACCGTCACTTGCGAGCTCCTCGAGGACCGAGGTCAGCTCCTGGATCCGCTCGCCGTAGTGGATCAGATCCTCGTGGCGAAAGCTGTCGATGGCCCCCCCTTCGACCTCGAGGCCGTGGTTGCCGGCGTAGATCAGCCCGGATTCCCCGACGATCCGGCGGATGTCGTCGAGGGCTCTTCCGCTCACGATCGAGAGATCCGTGTCGTCGCGTCTTGCGCACGCGAGAAGGGCCTCTCGCATCTCCGGGGCCAGCCGGGCCTTCGAGGGATGATCGACGAGGGGCGTGAGGGTGCCGTCGTAGTCGAGGAAGACGCAGAGCGGGTAGCTCTTCACGTAGCCTCGCAGCCAGCCCTGGATCTCGTCCTCGGAGATCGGCTCCAGGCCGGCCTGCTCCTCGGCGCCCACGTCCAGGAACTGGTTCACCCAGGCCTCGACGTCGTCCCGTCGCTCACGCCGACGCAGGGAGGCGATGCGCGAAGCGCGCTCCGTCTCCTCCATCGTGAGAGCACGATGGATTTGCCGGGCCGTCTCGTCGAGGTCGAAGGGGTTGACGAGAAGCGCCTCCCGCATCGTCTCGGCGGCGCCCGCCATCTGGGAGAGGATCAGGACGCCAGGGTCGTCGACCTGGCAGGCCACGTACTCCTTGGCCACGAGGTTCATCCCGTCGCGCAGGGGCGTCACCAGGGCGACGTCCGCATCGCGGTACATGCCGCACAGACGCTCCTGTCCAAGGGATCGGTAGAGGTAGCGGATCGGTGACCAGGTTGCGGTCGCAAAGCGACCGTTGACGCGGCCGACCAGCTCGTCGATCTCGCTCTTCAGCTCCCTGTACTCCGCCACCTGGGAGCGGCTCGGTACGGCGAGCTGGAGGAAGACCACGTTCTCCTTGTGGCGCGGGTGCAGCTCCAGCAGTCGCTCGAAGGCGCGGATCCGTTCCGGGATCCCCTTGGTGTAGTCGAGACGGTCGACGCCCAGGACGATGCGCTCGCGATGGGGCTCGCGCCGGGCCTTCATGGCCTTCTCCTGGTACAACGCGAACTCGATGCCGATCGGGAAGATGCCGACCCGGGCGACCCGATCGCCGTGCTCGACGACCATCGCACCGCGATCCACCCGCGCACCGAGGATCCGCTCGGCGCAGTCGAAGAAGTTGCGCGCATAGCTCTCGACGTGGAAGCCGATCAGGTTGCAGGCCAGCAGACCGCGCAGCAGCTCGTGGTCCCAG
Source organism: Deltaproteobacteria bacterium (assembly GCA_002687015.1). Classification (GTDB taxonomy): domain Bacteria; phylum Myxococcota_A; class UBA9160; order UBA9160; family UBA6930. The sequence continues at coordinate 9,204 of NYZB01000149.1, read as the reverse complement.
GGGCAGAGGCGGAATACGTCGTAGGGGGGGAAGGGGATGTGCAGGAAGAAGGCCAGGCGGGCCTCGTGGCTCATGCTCCGCAGGAACTCCGGGGCGAGCATCAGGTGGTAGTCGTGGATCCAGACGAGCCCCGCATCCGCGGCATGCTTCGCCGTCGCTTCGGCGAAGCACTCGTTGACCTCCGAATAGGTATTCCAGTCCTTGCGTTCGAAGCGGGAGAGGGCCGGCAGGGAGTGGAAGAGGGGCCACAGGGTGCGATTCGAGAAGCCGTGGTAGTAGCGCGCGACGTCGTTCTCGCTCAGTGCGACGGGCTTGATCCGGTACTTGTCCGCACGGGTGGAGACCCTCTCACCCTTCTTGAGCTCGACCCCCGGCCATCCGATCCAGGTGCCGCCGCGCCTGCGCAGCACCGGTTCGAGGGCCGAGACCAGGCCGCCCGGAGACGGCTGCCGCTTGAGCCCGTCGCCGGCACGCGTGTAGGTAAAGGGGAGCCGGTTGCTCACGACCACGATGGGTCGATCTTCTTCCCGGCTGGAACCACCTCGCGAGCTCTTGCTTCGGTCCGTCACGGGCCGGAGGGTAGCGGCTGCCCCGGCCGGGACCCGGGCCGCGCTGACCCTTCTCACCCTTCGCTACGATCTGCCGATGCCCGAGAGCTGCGCGGTCCGGGGGTGAACTGAAGCGATGCTCCGACCGCTCGTTGCGGCAGCGGCCGCACTCCTCCTCTCGCTTCATGCCGTCGCGGCCGAACCGGCCGATCCTCCCCAGGCCGCGGGTCTTCGCTGCCCCTCGGGAGCCCAGCTCGAGCGCGACTCCCAGCGTCGCAGCGCCTGGTGCGCGAAGCCCGACGGCACCCAGCACGGTCCCAGCTTCTCCTGGCACGCGGACGGGCGTCCGCGCGCCGAGGCCGGTTTCGAGGCCGGCGAGCTCCAAGGTCCCTACCGGGAGTGGTACGCGAGCGGGCAGCTCAAGGAGGAGGCCACCTACCGCGGCGGCGCCAGGGAGGACGTGGCGCGCACCTGGTATCCGGACGGGACGCCGCGCAGCGAGGAGAGCTATGCCGGGGGCAAGCTGCACGGCAGGTCCACCCGTTGGCATCCGAACGGAAAGCTCTTCGTGGTCTCCGACTACAAGGAGGGTCGGCGCCACGGCACCGCCGAGACCTGGTACGAGGATGGCACCCGGCAGACGAAGGGGCAGTTCGTCGACGGCCAGTACCACGGCACATGGACCGGCTGGTGGGAGGACGGCACGAAGAAGAAGGTGGCCGAGTTCGACCACGGCCGGGAGCTCTCCCGGGAGTTCTACGATCGGAAGTGAGCGCGAGCCGGGTGCCGGCCCAGCAGCCTCCACCCGGCCTCGCCGCCGGCCCCTGGATGGAGGGGCGCTACGAGGCTTCGGCCCGCAGGATCCGGACCTGGACGGCCTCACCGCCGAGATCCGCTTCGTGGAGGAAGGCTCCATCTCCATCCACGCCCCCGCCGACGGAGAGTTCCGTCGCGAGGGTGTTCGACACGACGTAGTCGTGGAAGTCGCTGACCGCGTCCCGGTAGGCATCGGGTAGGGTGAGGCCGAGCTGGATCCGGTCGGAGACGTGGAGACCCGCCTCGCGCCGCGCCTGCTGCACGACCCGCACCAGGTCGCGAGCCTTCCCCTCGCGCACCAGGCTCTCGGTCATCGAGAAGTCCAGCACCGCGATCATGTCGTTGCTCGGCAGCGCCTGGCAGGCCACCCCCTCCCTGGGCTGCAGCAACAGGTCGTACTCGCCGGGCTCGAGCCGGTGGCCCGCGACCTCCACGCCGCCATCCGTGCTGCTCCACTCTCCCTGCTTCGAGGCGGCCATCACGGCCTTCGTGGCCTGTCCGAGGCGGGGTCCGACCCTCCGCGCGTTCACCTGCAGGCGGAAGGTCGCGAACTCCCCGATCTCGGGGCGGAGGGCGACTTCCTTCACGTTGACTTCGTCGGCGATCAGGTCCGCGAAGGGCTCGAGCCGGGCGACCTCCGGGCCGGCCAGGGTGAGCTGCTGCAGGGGCTGCCGGATGCGCACCTGCTCACCGCGCCGCATGGCGAACGCGGTGGAGCAGACCTCGCGAACCCGATCCATGTCGGCGACGAGCTCCCGATCCGACGGCAGGGTCGCGGCGTCCGGCCAATCCGAGAGATGGACGCTGCCCTCTCCGGTGAGGGCCGGGTAGATCTCGTCGGTCAACAGGGGAAGGAGAGGGCTGGCCACACGGCACAAGGCCGCCAGCACCGTGTGGAGCGTGTCGTAGGCGGCCTGCTTGTCCGCATCCCGTTCGGCCTTCCAGAAGCGCGGTCGGCTGCGGCGGATGTACCAGTTGTTGAGGGCGTCCAGGAAGGCGATGAAGGCCTGGCAGCTGCCCTGGATGTCATAGGAGTCCATCCGCTCGCCCATCTCCACCACGAGCTCGTGGGCCTTTGCGAGGATGTAGCGATCGAGCACGTTCTCCGCGTGGGAGATCTCCCTTCCCCGCATGCCGTCGGAGTTCGCGTAGAGCGTGAAGAAGTGCCAGGCGCTCCACAGGGGGTTCAGCACGTTGCGCACCACGTCCGCGATCTGCTTGCCGTCCTTCTCCACCCGCAGGTTGCTTCCCTTGAGCAGCGGTGAGGCCACCAGGTACCAACGCATGGCGTCCGATCCGTGGGTGTCGAAGACGGTGCTCGGTTCGGGGTAGTTCCGCAGCCGCTTGGAGAGCTTGCGGTTCTCCATGTCCACCGTGACGCCGTGGCAGATGCAGTTCTTGAAGGGGGGGCGGTCGAAGAGGGCCGTGCCCAGCACCATCATGGTGTTGAACCAACCGCGCGTCTGGGCCACGTACTCGGAGATGAAGTCCGCGGGGAAGTGGTCGTCGAACCACTCCTTGTTCTCGAAGGGGTAGTGCACCTGGGCGTAGGGCATGGAGCCGCTCTCGAACCAGCAGTCCAGCACGTCCGTGACCCGGCGCATGCTGCTCCGGCCGCTCGGATCGTCGGGGTTCGGGCGCACCAGGGCGTCGATCCCCGGGCGGTGCAGGTCGTCGGGTCGCACACCGAAGTCGCGCTCCAGCTCGTCGAGACTGCCGTAGACGTCGATGCGGGGGTACTCGGGGTCGTCGCTCTTCCATACCGGGATGGGCGAGCCCCAGAAGCGGTTGCGGCTGATCGACCAGTCCGGGGCGTTGGCCAGCATGTTGCCGAAGAGGCCGTCGCGGATGTGGCCGGGGATCCAGTTGATCTCCTGGTTCAGCTCGAGCATCCGCTCGCGAAGCGCGGTCACGCGCACGAACCAGGAGCTCATGGCGCGGTAGATCAGGGGCTCGTCCGTGCGCCAGCAGTGAGGGTAGTTGTGGACGTAGCTCTCGTGTCGCAGCAGGGCGCCCCGCTCGCGCAGGTCGCGGATGATCTTCTTGTTCGCGTCGAAGACCTGCACCCCTTCGTAGTCGCTCACCGGAGCGATGAAACGGCCCTGCTCGTTCACCGGCACCACCACCGGAATCTCGTGGGCATCGCAGATCAGCTTGTCGTCCTCGCCGAAGCCCGGCGCCAGGTGGACGACACCTGTTCCCTCCTCGACCTCGACGAACTCGGCTCCCAGCACCTGGAAGGCGTTCTCGGTGCCCTCGAAGTAGGGGAAGAGGGGCCGGTAGTGCCGGCCCACCAGCTCCCGGCCGCGCAGGCTCCCGACCCGTTCCGCGTCGCCGAGCTCGGCGTCGAAGCGCGTGACCAGCGCCTCCGCCAGGATCGTGCGGCGCCCCTCCTTCTCGAGCACCGCGTAGTCGATCTCGGGGCCGACGGCGAGGGCGAGGTTCGACGGCAGGGTCCAGGGCGTGGTGGTCCAGGCCAGCAGGTCCGTTGGCCGATCCTCTCCATCGGGCACCAGCTCGAAGCGAACGGTGATCGCCGGGTCCATGCGCTCGCGGGTCGCGTCGTCGAGCCGGGTCTCGAAGTTCGAGAGCGGGGTCTCCGCGGCCCAGGAGTAGGGCAGCACCCGGAAGCCCTCGTAGAGCAGGCCCTTCTCGTGGAGCTGTTTGAAGGCCCACAGGACGCTCTCCATGTAGGGGAGGTCCATGGTCTTGTAGTCGTTCCTGAAGTCGACCCAGCGGGCGGCGCGGTGGATCGTCTCCTGCCAGTCCTCGGTGTAGCGGAGCACCGAAGTGCGGCAGTAGTCGTTGAACTCCTGGATTCCGTAGCTCTCGATGGCCGCCCTGCCGGAGACCTGGAGCTCCTTCTCGGCCTCCATCTCCGCGGGTAGACCGTGGCAGTCCCACCCGAAGCGTCGCTCCACCCGCCGGCCGCGCAGGGTCTGGTAGCGCGGCACGATGTCCTTCACGTAGCTGGTCAGGAGGTGCCCGAAATGGGGCATGCCGTTGGCAAAGGGCGGGCCGTCGTAGAAGACGTACTCGTTGGCTCCCCTGTCGCCGGCGGGCCGGTTCGCGATCGAGGTCCGGAAGGTGTCGTCCCGGCGCCAGCGCGCGAGCACCTCCTGCTCGATCTCCGGAAAGCGGGGCTGGGCGGGGACCTCGGGATAGGGCGACTGCAGGTTGGGCTCGGCGGGGCACATGGCGGGCGAAAGGTAGCGACCTTCCCCCGGGGCCTGTAGGCGCCCCCTGCTACCTTCTGGGGCTACGTGGAGGGCCTGTGAGCAGGGTCGGAGAGCTCGGGCAGGAGGCGGTGCGGTGAGTGTGGCCCCGGATGCCGAGGAGGCGCGGGTGCTGCCCGTGGTCTTCTTCGACGGGGACTGCGGTCTCTGCCACCGTACCGTGCGCTTCCTGATCGCCCGGGATCCGGAGGGGGCCCTCTTCCGTTTTGCGCCGCTCGACGGCGAGACCCTCGCGGCGCGGATTCCGGCGGAACGCCGGGCCACGCTCCCCGACAGCGTCGTCGTCCTCGAGCCCGACGGAGAGCTGCACATCCGGAGCGCCGCGATGATCTCCCTCCTGGAGCTCCTGGGGGGGCGCTTCGCGCGGCGGGCGCGCTGGCTGCGGCGGCTGCCGCGGCCCCTGCTCGACTTCGGGTACGACCTGCTGGCCGCTGTCCGCCATCGCATCTGGTCGAGGCCGCCGCAGGCCTGCCCGGTGGCTTCGCCCGAGCTGCGCGCTCGCTTCGATCCCTAGGTCCATGCCCGAGCTGCCCGAGGTCGAGGTCACACGGAGACACATCGCGCCGGTCCTGGTCGGGCGCACCGTGCGCGAGGTTCGCACGACCGGAGCGAGCTACTTCTTCGTGACGCCGCCACCCAGGCTGGCCCGGGCGCTGCGCGGTGCCACCGTCGAGGCGCTCGAGCGGACGGGCAAGTACCTCGTGGCCGACATCGGTCGGGGTCGGCGCCTGCTCCTGCATCTCGGCATGACGGGTCAGCTCTTCTCGGGAGACGCGACCAGCCTTCGCCTGCTCTCGGCGACGGCACGCGCCTCGCTCTCGCCCGAGGAGCAGGTCGGCTTCGAGCCCGATCGGCACACGCATCTCCAGCTCGCCTTCGAGGATGCAGGGCCCGACGTCCTGTTCCGGGACGTGCGCAAGTTCGGAAAGGTGCAGCTCCTCGCCAGGGGGGAGCGCTCCGAGCGCCTCGAACGCCTGGGGACCGATGCCCTGGAGATCCAGGGCGACGACCTCTTCCGCGCCACGAGGCGGCGAAAGGTCGCCATCAAGACCCTTCTCCTGGATCAGTCCGTCGTGGCCGGCAGCGGAAACATCTATACCGACGAGGCCCTCTTCCTGGCCTGTGTTCGACCGGGACGTGCAGCGGCGCGGGTGACCCGCGCCGAATGCGAGCGCCTGGCCGATGCCCTCCACCGCATCATGGCGAGATCCATCGAGACCGGCGGATCCAGCATCAGCGACTACGTGGCTCCGGACGGGCGAGATGGGCGCTACCAGGACGAACGCAAGGTCTATGCACGGGCCGGTGAACCCTGCCTGCGCTGTGACGGTACGATCCGGCGCAAGGTGATCGGCGCGCGCAGCTCCCACTACTGTCCGGGATGCCAGAGGTGAGACCGTGCTGAGCCTGGCCGAGCTGGAGCAGGTGGCCCGGGTTCTCTCCGCCCACTGGACGGGGGCCCGTGTCGACAAGGTGGTCGAGCCGGCGGAGGACGCGCTGGTGCTGCTCCTTGCAGGTGGCGAGCACCATCGCCCGCAGGAGCGGCTCCCGCTGCTACTCTGCTGGCGCCCCAGGTTCGGCCGCGTGTCCGCCCTGGCCCGAACGCCCAGGGCGCCAGAGCGTCCCCCGGCACTCGCGCAGTACCTGAAGGCCCATCTCGAGGGAGCGCGGCTGCGCGAGGCCGGCCTGCGCGGTGCGGACCGGCAGCTCGCGCTGCACTTCGAGGCGCGGGATGGCTCGCGAACGGTGCTCGTGCTGGCGCTGATGGGGCCGCGCAGCAACCTCTACGTCCTCGAGCGGGGAGAGGTGCTGACGCGCAGTGCTCGTCCCCTCGCGAAGACGCGACGGGACCTCGTCATCGGCGAGCCCTTCCGCGACCCCGAACCCCGGCCCGCTCGGGTTCCCGAGAATCGCTTCGAAGGCTTCGGCGAGGAAGAGCTGCTCCGGGCGATCGAGGCCGAGTACGCCGCGCGGGAGGATCGCGAGCAGGAGGACCGCCTGCGCCAGCGCCTGACCCAGGCCTTCCGCAAGCAGCGGGCGGCCCTCGGGCGCAAGGAGCGCAGCCTGGAGCGCGACGCCGGGGCGGCGGAGGAGGCGCCCCGCCTCGAACGGCAGGGGGAGCTCCTGAAGGCGAACCTGAAGCGCGCCCGGGCCGGCAGCACGGAGCTCGTCGCAGAGGACTTCGAGACGGGCGAGTCGGTCACCGTGGAGCTCGATCCGAAGCTCTCCGGGTCGGAGAACATGGAGCAGCTCTTCCGTCGCGCGCGCAAGGCGATGAAGAAGGGAGTGCGCGCGGCCCAGGATCTCGAAGCCCTGCGGGAGAGAGCCGAGGCCCTGGCAGGCCTGGAGAGCGAGCTCGAAGCCCTTCCCGACGACGACGAGGCCCTGCGGGCCTTTGCCGAGGGGCCCGAGGTGCGCCGGCTCCTCGACCGCTACTACCCGAAGCCCGCAGCGCCTGGCGAGGAGCGAAAGCCGAAGAAGGTATGGAAGCTCGGGAAGCGCGAGCTGCCCACACGTCTCGTGCCGAAGCGCTATCGCGCGAGCGGAGACCTCGAGATCTGGGTGGGCAAGAACGACGAGGGCAACGATCTGCTCACCACCCGGCTGGCGAGGGGGCGCGACCTCTTCTTCCACCTCGAGGGGTCACCGGGCAGCCATGTGGTGCTGCGGCTCGACAAGGGGGAGCCGCCCCAGGAGGCCCTGCTCGAGGCGGCCGAGCTGGCCGTGCAGTTCTCGAAGCAGAAGAACGCCGGTCGGGCGCCCGTGCACGTCGCCGAGATCAAGGACATCTCGAAGCCCAGGGGCGCCAAGCCGGGGCTCGTCTACGTCCATCGCGGGCGCACCCTGCAGCTGCGGCGCGATCCAGCCCGCTTGAAGCGGGTCCTCTCGGCCCGCATCGACGACTGACGGCCTCGTCAAGGCGCCGCCACGGCCGTACGATGAGGAGACCGTGCCGCTCACGTCCTCGATCCACGACGTCAAGACCCTGGTGCTTTCCTTCCATCCTGCGATCGCGATGGACACCCAGGAGGAGGAGCGCGCAGAGAGGCTCGTGAAGGCCGTGGCCTCCGAGGTCGGCCTGCCCGTCTGGGAGTGGACCCTGAGCCAGGGCCTCGTGCGCTGGCCCGACGGCCAGCCGAACCGCTCCACCGCCGGGGCCGTGGAGGTGCTCGCCCACATCCGCACCCTGCGGGTCGAGGCGATCTACCTCTTGAAGGACTTCGCGCGCCACCTGCAGGATCCCACGGTGTGCCGCGCCTTCCGCGACCTGTCCCAGGAATTCAGCCACACCCATTCGACCATGGTCATCACGGGAGCCGGCCACGAATTTCCCGACGATGCCGGCCACCACGTGGTGCACTACGAGCTGGCGCTTCCGAACAAGGACGAGCTGCGCGATGTGATCGCCTCCGTGCTGGCCTCCCTTCGCGAGCGAACCCGCCCCCGGGTCGACCTCACGCCCGAGGGTCTGGAGCGCCTGCTCGATGCGCTCTCCGGCATGACCGCGAACCAGGCCCGCCAGGCCGTCGCCAGCGTGGTGCTCGAAGATGGGAGGCTCACCACCGAGGACGTCGGGAAGCTCCTCGACCGCAAGGCCGAGGAGATCTCGAGGGACGGGCTCCTCGAGTACTTCCCCGCCGAGGACAATCCCTTCGAGCTGGGTGGCTTCGAGAAGCTGCGAGAATGGTTGAAGCGGGCAAGGCTGGGCTTCAGCGAGCGCGCACGGGAGCTCAATCTGGAGCCGCCCAAGGGCATCCTGCTCGTCGGCGTTCAGGGCTGTGGCAAGTCGCTCGCTGCCAAGTGCATTGCGAGGCAGTGGGAGATGCCGCTGCTCAAGCTCGACGCGGGCCGGCTCTACGACAAGTACATCGGGGAATCGGAGAAGAACCTGCGCCGCGCGATCGATCTCGCCGAGTCCATGTCGCCCTGCGTGCTCTGGATCGACGAGATCGAGAAGGGCTTCGCCCAGGCCGGCGATCAGGACGGTGGGGCCAGCCAGCGCATCTTCGCGAGCCTCCTGACCTGGATGCAGGAGAAGAAGCGCCCGGTCTTCTTGATCGCCACGGCGAACGACGTCTTCAAGCTACCGCCCGAGCTGCTGCGCAAGGGCCGCTTCGACGAGATCTTCTTCGTCGACCTCCCGGCGGCCGACGAGCGCGAGACGATCTTCACGATCCACCTTCGCCATCGTCGCCAGGACGCGACGGCCTTCGACCTGCCCGCGCTGGTTGCGGCGAGCGAGAGCTTCTCGGGCGCCGAGATCGAGCAGGCCGTCATCGCAAGCCTCTACCGCTCCCTCCACGACGAGCGCCCGCTCGACACCGCCATGATCCTCTCCGAGCTCTCCGAGACCGTCCCCCTCTCGCGCACCCGCGCCGAGGACATCGCGCGCCTTCGCCAGCTCGCCCAGGACCGCTTCGTCCCCGTCCGCTAGCCGCCCACAAAGGGGGTCTGCCCCCTTTGTGGGCGCCTTCTTGCCCACCCATCTCGCTCCCCTTTCTTGGGGGGCCGCTTCGCTCCTCCTCTTGGGATCGCGGGGCGGCGGGCACCCTACGCTCATGGCTCGGCCGGGACGCCCTGCTTCCGGCGTTGCGTGGACGCAG
>NYZB01000148.1 GCA_002687015.1 Deltaproteobacteria bacterium | reverse complement strand
CCCGCCTGCCGCTCCTCGAGGCCTACGCCCGACAGACCGAGGCCATCCGGGCCGTCTACGAGCGGGTCCTCGCCGCGGGCAGGGACATTCGTTAACTCTGCTTCTCCCCCGAAGGCTCCACCCCCACAGGCCCAACCCATGACGGACCGCATCTTCAACTTCTCGGCCGGCCCCGCGACGCTCCCCGAGGAGGTCCTGCGCGACGCCCAGGAGGCGCTCTGGAACCTCCACGGCACCGGGATCGGCGTCATGGAGCACAGCCACCGGGGCGGGGCCTTCACGGCCGTGGCCCAGGAGACGGAGGCCGCCTGCCGCGCGCTGGCCGGCATCCCGGACGACTACGCGGTGCTCTTCCTGCAGGGCGGCGCGTCGACCCAGTTCTTCCAGCTCCCCGCCCACTGGCTCGCCGAGGATGCGACCGCCGACTACCTGGTGACGGGCAGCTGGTCGGAGAAGGCCGCCAAGGAGGCTCGGCGCTACGGCAAGGTGCACGAGGCGGCGACGACCCGGGACCAGGACTTCGGTGTGATTCCGCGCCAGGACCAGATCCACTACTCCGACGCTCCGACCTACGTCCACCTCACCTCGAACAACACCATCTTCGGCACCCAGTGGGTGAGCGAGCCTGAGATCCCCGCCGAGGCCTGGCTCGCCTGCGACGCGTCGAGCGACATCTTCTCGCGGCCCATCGATCTCACGCGCTATGGCGTTCTCTACGCCGGTGCGCAGAAGAACCTCGGGCCGGCCGGCGTCACGCTGGTGGTGGTGCGACGCGATCTGCTCGACGCGCCCGTGCGCGATCTCCCGACCATGCTGCGCTACGCCACCCACGCGGAGCAGGGCTCGCTGTACAACACGCCACCCAGCTTCGGCATCTACGTGATGGGGCGGGTCCTTCGCTGGATCCAGGAGCAGGGCGGGCTCGCCGGGATGGCCCGCGCCAACGAAGAGAAGGCACAGGTCCTCTACGACGCACTGTCGGAGCTGGACTTCTACGCCTGCACGGCAGGCGAGGGCAGCCGCTCGCTCATGAACATCACCTTCCGCACGCCCACGCCGGAGCTCGATGCCGCCTTCGTCAAGGAGGCCCTGGCCGCGCAGCTCTCGGGCCTGAAGGGCCACCGCTCGGTCGGCGGGATGCGCGCCAGCATCTACAACGCGTTCCCCAAGGAGGGCTGCGAGGTCCTGGCCTCGTTCCTGCGCGACTTCGCCGCCCGCAACGGGTGAGCGAAGAGCCGCCGCGCGTGGCGGGTGACGAGCCGCCGCGCGTGGCGGGTGACGAGCCGCCGCGCGCGGCGGGGGCGGAACGCCCGAGCCTGATCGAGCGCGTCCCCCTCGGCGACGCCAGCCTGCTCGACTCGGGCGCAATCCTCGATGCCTTCCTCGGCTGGGTTCGCGACTGCGGGATCGAGCCCTACACCGCCCAGGAGGAGGCGCTGCTCGAGATCGTGGCGGGTCGCCACGTGGTGCTCTCCACGCCGACCGGCTCGGGCAAGTCGCTGGTCGCCCAGGGCATGCACTTCAAGGCGATGTGCGAGGGCAAGCGATCCTTCTACACGGCGCCGATCAAGGCCCTCGTGAACGAGAAGTTCTTCGACCTGTGCGAGGCCTTCGGGCCGGAGAACGTCGGCATGCTGACCGGCGATGCCAGCATCAACTGGGCGGCCCCCATCCTGTGCTGCACCCAGGAGGTGCTCGCCAACATGGCGCTCCGTCAGGGCGAGACCACGGACGCGCCCTACGTCGTGATGGACGAGTTCCACTACTACGCCGACCGCGATCGCGGCCAGGCCTGGCAGATCCCGCTGCTCACCCTGCCGCGCACCACCTTCCTGCTCATGTCCGCCACCCTGGGCAACGTGGCGGTGATCGCCGAGCGCCTGGCCGCCATGACGGGGCGGGAGGTCGCCGACGTCCACTCCGACGAGCGGCCGGTCCCGCTCGAGTTCGAGTACCGCGAGACGCCGCTGCAGACGACGGTCGAGAACCTGCTCGAGGAAGGGCGCGCCCCGGTCTACATCGTCAACTTCACCCAGCGCGAGGCCGCCGAGGTCGCGGGGGCGCTCACGAGCGCACGCGTCTCGAACAAGGAGGAGCGCAAGCGGATCAGCGAAGCCACCGTGGGCCAGCGCTTCGACACGCCCTACGGCAAGGAGATGAAGCGCGTCGTCTCCCACGGAATCGGCATCCATCACGCCGGCCTGCTGCCGAAGTACAGACTGCTGGTCGAGCAGCTCTCGCAGCAGGGCCTGTTGAAGGTGATCTCGGGGACCGACACCCTGGGTGTCGGCGTGAACATCCCGATCCGCACGGTGCTCTTCACCAAGCTCAGCAAGTTCGACGGCGAGAAGGTGCGCATCCTCTCGGTGCGCGACTTCAAGCAGATCGCGGGCCGCGCCGGCCGCAAGGGCTTCGACGACCGGGGCTGGGTGGAGTGCCAGGCGCCGGAGCACATCATCGAGAACAAGGCGGCCGCACGGAAGGGGGCGCCGGGCGGCAAGGGGAGGCGCTCGAAGAAGCCGGCGCGCAAGAAGTCCGCGCCGCGCGGCTTCGTGGCGTGGAACGGCGAGACCTTTCGCCAGCTCGTGGAGCGCCCGCCCGAGACGCTGCAGTCCCGCTTTCGCGTCACCCACGGCATGCTCGTGGCCCTGCTCCAGCGCAGCCCGGAGCAGGCGGGGAGACGCGGCGGCTATGGCGCCCTCGGCGAGCTGATCCTCCGCAGCCACGAGACCCCGCGACGCAAGGCCCGGCTTCGCCGGGAGGCGGCCGAGCTGTTCCGATCCCTGCGCAAGGCCGACATCCTGCGCGTCCAGGACCATTGCGTCGTCGTCGACGAGGAGCTGCAACGCGACTTCTCCCTGCACCAGACGCTCTCGCTCTACATGGTCGAGGCGCTCGGTGCTCTCGATGCGGAAGATCCGGACTACGTGCTCGACGTCGTGTCGGTCGTCGAGGCCGTGCTGGACGATCCGGTGCCGATCCTGCGGGCCCAGGCGCGCAAGGCACGAGACGAGCTCTATGCGCGGTTGAAGTCGAAGCGCGTCCCCTACGAGGAGCGCCAGGCCAAGCTCGAGCAGGTCACCTACCCGCGCCCGCTCGAGGAGTTCCTCGAGGAGACCTTCAAGGTGTTCGCCGAGCACCATCCCTGGGCGGGCCGCGAGGCGATTCGTCCGAAGTCCGTAGCGCGCGAGATGATCGAGCACTACGCGGGCTTCGACGACATGGTCAAGCGCTACGGGCTCCAGCGGGTCGAGGGTCTCCTGCTGCGCCACCTGGGCCAGGTGATGCAGACCCTCCATCAGGGAGTCCCCGACGCGGCCAAGACCGACGGGATCCACGATGCCCTGGCCTACCTGCGGGCGCTGATCCGCCAGGTCGACTCGAGCCTGCTCCAGGAATGGGAGCGCCGGGTTCGCCCCGGGGAGCTTCCGATGCCCGATGCGCCCGCACCGCCGCCGCCGCCCCAGCTCACCCCGAAGGCCTTCCGCGCGCGGGTGCGAGCCGACCTCCACGGGCTGCTGCGCGCCCTCGCCGAGGGCGACTTCGAGGCCGCGACCCCGTGGCTGTGCCCCGATCCCGACGACCCCTGGACCGCGGAGCGTCTGGCGGCCGAGCTCGAGCCCTTCCTCCAGGAGCACGGGGCGGTCCGCTTCGACCACGAGGCCCGGCGCGCCCACCACACCGTGCTCCGCGAGGTGGGCCCGAGGCGTTGGACGGTCCACCAGACCCTCCTCGACCCCGAGGGGGAGGGACTCTGGTCTCTAGTGGGGCAAATCGACCTCACTGAGGGCGATCCGGGTGACGAACCCGTGCTGCGATTGGAGGGTCTACGTAGTGCGTAGTCGGGGGTTCAGCCGAGATGGCCCGATGACCGATGTAGGCTGCGCATGGCGAAACGAGCACAAGCTCTCGTGGTCGGTTTCGACGACGAAAAGACCAAGGTCGGGCTCTGCGACCGGCTCTGGTCGGTGGGCTTCCGGGCCGCACCGGCCCGCAATCCCGGTCATGCCGTCGACCTGCTGGGCCGCGAGGAGACGATCCGGGTCGCCCTGCTGAACAGCGACGTCCGCGATCCCGCCGCGGCGGTTCGCGAGCTGCGCGAGGCGGCATCCGAGAGCAGCCTGTGCATCGTGCTCGTGGGTTCGAAGCTGGTCTCGAGCTCCGCCGCCGCCGCCAAGGAGGCCGGCGCATCGATGGCCCTGTGGGAGCCCTTCCACGACAGCGAGCTGCGCTTCGTCTTGAACCAGGCGGCCTTCGACGAGACCCGCGGCGAGGTGCGCGACCAGCTACGCGTGCCGACCCAGCTCGCAGCCTTCATCCACTCCGGCGCGGGTCGCAAGCCGGCCGGCGTCTACAACCTCTCGATCCGGGGCGCCTACCTCGAGACCCCGCGGCCCAACGGTGCTGGAGCGACCGTCCAGGTCGAGCTCCTGATGCCGGAAGGCTCGATCTCCGTGCACGCCGAGGTCGTCACCACCAACGTCCCCGGAAACCTGCGCAAGGCCAATCGCCCGGTCGGCATGGGCGTCCGCTTCCTCGACGTCGGCCACGACGAAGAGGAAGCCATCGCCAAGCATATCGAGATGCGGATCAACCTCTACCGCCTCTGACAGCGAGAGTTCACGAAGGGGGCAGGCTCCCTCGTCGCCTCTCCGGGTGGATGCGGGGGCGCGGCGTCCAGCGGTAGCGGGTGAGGTCGATGCGGCCGGCGCGGGTGAAGGCGACGCCCTCGGCTTCGAGGATGGAGCGCTGCAGGGGCTCGCTGCCGGGCAAGGCGCGCTGGCTGATCTCGCCCTTGGCGTTGACGACCCGTTGCCAGGGGACACGGGAGCCGTGGGGGAGGGCGTGGAGGGCGTAGCCCACCTGCCGGGCCTGCCGGGGCAGGTCGGCCAGCTCGGCGACCTGCCCGTAGGTCGCCACTCGCCCCTTCGGAATGCGGCGCACCACGCGATAGATGCGGTCGTAGCTCCCAGCCCCCGCGCCGGGCACGCGGCCTCAGCCGAGCCTTGGCTTCAGGAGATCGACGATCTCCTGATCCTCGGGGAAGCAGCCCGTGTCGTGCTTCGAGTAGACGAGCTCGCCGTCGGCGACGACGTCGTAGATCCCGCCGTCTCCCTCGTGGAGGATGGCGTCGATCCCGAGGGTCTCCTGCAGTGCGGCCGCCAGACTGGTGGCCCGAGGCAGGTAGTTTCAACGGCCGCAGTAGGTGATCTCGATCTTCATGGCCTTCTCCTCGTCGACATCATCGATCGATCAGGGCCCGGACGCGAGCCCCGTGCTCCAGGAGCGCCGGGCGAGCCTCGACGGCCTCGGCCACATCGGGGCCCACGGCATCGCGCACCCCCTCGAGCCAGGACCACACCGCGAGATCGGCCCGGCTGGGCTCGTCGGAATAGAAGTAGGGGCGCCCACCGAGGAAGTTCACCAGGTCGTCGAGGCGCTGGGCGAACTCCTCGCGCAGGTGGTGGCGCGGCGGCGTCTCGTTCTCCTCCGCATCCACCAGGCCGCGCAGGTAGTTGATCCAGTAGAAGGTGAAGGCCGCCTCGGCCCACTGCTCGAGGCGCCGCTGGGATTGCGCCGCCTTGGGGTCCTGGGCCACCAGGGGCACCTCGGGGAAGCGCTCGTCGAGCAGATCGAGGATCCGCGCCGAGTCGTGGGCGTGGGTTCCGTCGACCTCGATGGCCGGCAGCAAGCCGGTCTCCGGGCTCCAGCGCAGGTAGTCCTCGGGGCTCTGGGGCTCCTTCAGCTCGAAGGGGAGCTTCTTGAGCTTGAGCGCCGACACCACCTTCCGGGTGAAGGGAGCGGTCAGCGGACCAAAGAGGACGATCTCGGACATCCGGGGGTGGGTCTCCGCAGCAGGGGAGCCGCGCGGCCGGAAGCTAGCGGTTGGCTCCGCCACGGTCAGGATGCCCCCGGGGCAAGTGCCGGCGCCCGGCGGCCCGAGCGCCCCCGGGAAACGCGGTGTTCCCCTCCGGTCGTCGGAGCCCGGCAGCCGGGCCATGCCTGAGGCCCATTCGTCCCGGCGATCTGCCGGCCGGGGCGGCAGGCGTTACCTTCCGCCGCCTCAACCGTCGCGAGGCCCCCGAGATGCGTCCGAATTCCGTCCTGTTGCCCCTCGTACTGCTCCTGGCGCTGGCGCCGGCGCGCCCCGCCGCCGCGGCCGAGGTCGTGGATGGCATCGCCGCCCAGGTCGGCAACGAGATCGTGCTGGTCTCGGACGTCCTCCAGGCGGCGGGCCCGGCCGAGCAGCGGATCCGCGCCGAGGGCGGCGGCGACGGGGACATCGAGATCCTCCACCTCGAGATCCTCGAGCGCATGATCGAGCGCGCCTTGATCCGCCAGGTGGTCAAGCGCGCCGAGCTGGGTGCCAGCGAGCCCGAAGTGGACAAGACCGTGGGAGACATCGCACGCGAGAACCAGCTGACCGTCGCCGAGCTGCGCAGCACGGTGGAGGCGCAGGGCATGCCCTTCTCGGTCTACCGCGAGCGCATCCGCTCCGAGATCGAGCATCGCAAGGTGATGAGCTCGATGGTCGCGTCGAAGGTGCGCCTCGACGAGGACGAGGTGCGCAGGGTCTACGACGAGGAGTTCTCGGACCAGCCGGTGGGAGGCGAGGAGTTCTATCTCCGCCAGATCCTGGTCACGGCCACGGGCGAGGGTCCGGGGGCGCGAAAGGCCGCGTGCAAGAAGGCCGGTGCCGCCCGCGCGCGCATCCTCGGCGGCGAGAACTTCAAGCAGGTGGCCAGTCAGGTCTCGGAGGTGAACCCCGAGGTGGGCGGCGCGATCGGCTGGCTCCACGAGAGCCAGCTGGCGGCCTGGATGAAGCAGGCCGTCGAGGGGCTCGAGCCCGGCGACGTGAGCAAGGTGGTCGAGGCACCCTTCGGCTGCAACGTGATCGAGGTCGTCGAGCGGCGTCCCAACGAGGTGATCACCTGGGAGAGGGCCAAGGACCCGCTCTTCGAGCAGCTCTTCGAGCGCAGGATGGGCCAGGAGTACAAGGAATTCATCGACGAGATCCGGGAGCAGACCTACATCGAGCGCAAGGGCCTGTTCGCCGGTTCGTCGACCCTCGATGCCAGTTCGGGGTTGGGTGACCTTTGAACGAGGCGGGCGAACCCCGCACCGCTGCCAGTCGGGTCGATGCCGGGGCCAGCTTCCACGGCGCGCACCGGGTCGACGCCGGGATCGCCGTCCGCGGAGCGCGCGAGCACAACCTGCAGGACGTCGACCTCGTCCTGCCGAGTGAGCGGCTGATCGTGATCACCGGCCTCTCGGGCTCGGGCAAGTCCTCCCTCGCCTTCGACACCCTGTACGCCGAGGGGCAGCGCCGCTACGTCGAGAGCCTCTCCGCCTACGCGCGGCAGTTCCTCGACCAGATGACGAAGCCCGACGTCGATGCCATCGACGGGCTCTCGCCAGCCATCTCGATCGAGCAGCGGGGCATCACGCGCAGCCCCCGCTCGACCGTGGGCACCGTCACCGAGCTCTCGGACCACCTTCGGCTGCTCTACGCCCGGGCCGGCCAGCCGCACTGCTGGAGCTGCGACCGCCCGATCCGTCACCAGACCGTGCAGGAGATGACCGAGCGGGTCCTCGCCCTGGGTGAGGGCGCGCGGGTCGAGCTGCTGGCGCCGGTGGTCCGCGGGCGCAAGGGCCAGTACAAGAAGGAGCTGGCCCGCTTCGCCGAGCAGGGCTTCGTGCGGGTTCGCATCGACGGCTCGATGCACGAGCTGGGCGGCGACATCGCGCTGGCGAGACAGAAGCCCCACGACATCGAGGTGGTCGTCGACCGGGTGGTTGCCAGGGAGAGCGCGCGCGGTCGGATCGCGGACTCGATCGAGACGGCGCTGCGTCTGGCCGACGGCCTCGTGCAGGTCGAGTGCGGCGGGCAGGCGGAGCTGCTCAGCGAGGCCAACGCCTGCATCGACTGCGGCGTGTCCTTTCCCGAGCTGGCCCCGCGGCTCTTCTCCTTCAACAGCCCGGCCGGCGCCTGTGAGGAGTGCGGGGGGCTCGGCAGCACCGCCGAGCTGGACCCCGACCGGATCGTGCCGGATCGCTCGCGCAGCCTGGCCGACGGCGCCATCGCGCCCTGGGGTGGGCGACGCATCGGCCGCTACTACCGGCGTCTGCTCGCCGGGCTCGCGGCCCATCTCGAGATCGACCTCGACACGCCCTTCGAGGAGCTCCCGCGCAAGGCCCAGCGCGCCGTCCTGCACGGCACCGGCAAGGCGGAGCTGCCCTTCCGGCTGCGTGGCCGGCAGACGATCCATCGGCGCTTCGACGGCGTGATCGGGGAGGTCGCGCGACGGCGCGACGAGGGTGGGCTCGGCCCCGAGGAGCTTCGCAAGTACACCCGGCCCGGGCCCTGCCCGGTCTGCAAGGGCGCGCGTGTCGGCAAGCCCGCCCGACACATCCGCCTGGGCGGTCTGGCCATCCACGAGCTCCAGGCCCTGTCGATCGCCGAGGCCGGCGAGTTCCTGGAGCGCCTCGAGCTGGGGCCGAGCCAGCGCGCCGTCGCCGACCGCATCCTGCGGGAGATCCGCGAGCGCCTGCGCTTCCTCGTGGACGTCGGCGTCTCCTACCTCACCCTCGACCGCGCGAGCACGACCCTGTCGGGCGGCGAGAGCCAGCGCATCCGGCTCGCCACCCAGGTGGGCTCCCATCTGCTGGGCGTCACCTACATCCTCGACGAGCCCTCGATCGGCCTGCACCCGCGCGACAACCAGCGGCTGCTGCAGAGCCTCGCGAAGCTGCGAGACGCCGGGAACACGGTGGTCGTGGTCGAGCACGACGAGGCCACGATCCGCTGCGCGGACTGGGTCGTGGACATGGGGCCCGGCGCCGGCATCCACGGCGGCCGCGTGGTCGCGGCGGGCCCGCCCGAGGCGATCGCCGCCGACCCGGATTCGTTGACGGGCGCCTACCTGTCGGGGCGACGGAAGATCCCGGTGCCGCCGCGCCGTCCCGTCACCGGCGCCCCCCGGCTGCGCATCACGGGCTGCCGCGAGCACAACCTGAAGGCCGTGGACCTGGCCCTCCCCCTGGGCCGCTTCAGCGTCGTGACCGGGGTCTCGGGCTCCGGGAAGTCCACCCTGGTGAGCGATACGCTGCACCGCGCCCTCGCACGCAAGCTGCACCGGGCGGAGGCGCACCCGGGCGCCCACGACGAGCTGGCCGGCGAGGAGGCCATCGACAAGGTCATCCAGATCGACCAGAGCCCGATCGGCCGCACGCCGCGCTCCAACCCGATGACCTACATCGGCGCCTTCGACGGCATCCGCAAGATGTTCAGCCAGGTGCCCGAGGCGCGCGTTCGCGGCTACGGCCCGGGGCGCTTCTCCTTCAACGTCAAGGGCGGACGCTGCGAGTCGTGCCAGGGCGACGGCCTGATTCGCGTCGAGATGCACTTCCTCCCCGACCTCTTCGTCACCTGCGAGGTGTGTCGGGGCCGCCGCTACAACCGCGAGACCCTCGAGATCCGGTACAAGGGCCACACCATCGCCGACCTGCTCGAGATGAGCGTCGAAGAAGCGCTCCCCCTGTTGGAGAACGTGCCCAGCCTGCGGCGCGCCCTGGGAACCCTGGTGAACGTGGGCCTCGGCTACGTGCATCTGGGCCAGGCCGCGACCACCCTCTCGGGCGGCGAGGCCCAGCGCATCAAGCTCTCCCGCGAGCTCGCCAAGCGCAGCACCGGGCGCAGCCTCTACCTGCTGGACGAGCCGACCACGGGGCTGCACTTCGCCGACGTGGAGAAGCTGCTGGGCGTCCTGCACGAGCTGGTCGAGCGCGGCAACACGGTGGTGGTGGTCGAGCACCAGCTCGACGTGGTCAAGACGGCCGACTGGGTGGTGGATCTCGGCCCCGAGGGCGGAGCCGAGGGTGGGCACATCGTCGCCGAGGGCACGCCGGAGCAGCTCGCAACCCGTGCCGAGAGCCACACCGGGCGGGCCCTGCGGAGCGTCCTGCCGTGAACGACGAGCGAGCGAAGCCCGGGGGCGACCCCTACGCGTTTCCGACGGCCGGGCTCTCGGGAGTCCTCACCCTGGTCGCCTTCGTGCTGATGCTCTTCGTGCTCGCACCGCTGCTCACCATGGGCCATGCGGTGCTCGGCCACTCCGCCGGTATGGTCGTGGGCTTCGGGCTGGTCGGCACGCTGGCCGCGCGCCGCGTGCCGGCGCCAGCGGAGCTGCGCATGGGCCTGCGGGGCTTCCCCGTGCGGCTGCTGGGTCTGCTGCTGCTGCTCGTACCGGTCGTGTTCTGGCTCTCGGAGCTCGACAACCTGGCGGCCGATGCCCTGGGCCGCCCGGAGCCACCGGAGGACGCGGCGGGCAACGGCGACCAGGACGCCGTCCTGTCGGTGGCCGCACTGCGAACCATCGAGATGGGGCTCTTCTTCGTGCTGCTCCGTCCCGTGATCGAGGAGTTCTTCTTTCGCGGTGTCATCCAGCAGGGCGCGACCGCCCAGCTCGGCGCCCGCTCCGGCATCCTGCTCAGCACCCTGCTCTTCATGACCGTGCGCTCGATCCCCGCTGCGGGCAGCCCCTACGCCATCGTCGTGGTCACGAGCCAGGCCCTGGTCGAAGGCCTGCTGCTGGGAGGCCTCCGCCACGTGAGCGGCTCCCTGCTGCCCGGCATCCTGCTGCAGGGGCTGGTGAACGGCATCGGCCTGCTTGCGCTGCTCTTCGCAGCCGAGGTGCCGATCGCGGGCTTCAACCTCCAGGAGGGCCACATGAGCGCGGTCTTCCTGCTGCCCTCTGCGCTCTGCGTCGGCGTGGGCCTGGTCTGGATGCGGCGACTGGCCGCCGACGTCGAGCCGCTCCCGCCTTGCCCGCCGCCCCCCGACCCGGACGACGACTTCGAGTCCTAGCCCGGGCTCTGGAGATGGGGCCGCAGCAGGTCGCGCCAGCGTTCGTAGCCGTCCGCGAGCAGGTGCAGCTCGTCGTTGGTGAGGACGTCGTCGAGGGACCCGTCGCCGGCGAGGAAGTGCGGGTACAGGTCCAGCCAGGTCGCACCGTGGGCCGCGGCGATCCCCTCGAGGCGCCGATTCAGGTCTTCGATCGCCTCGCGGTACTCGCCAGCGCGCGGCAGGACGCTCTGCACGTAGAGCGCAGTCTCCGGCGAGGCCCTGTGCATCTCGCCGAGCAGGGTCCCCACGTTCTCTGCAATCGAGGCCGGCTCCTTGCCGAAGCCCAGGTCGTTCGTACCGATCAGCAGGAAGAGCTTTCCCGGTCGGCCCCGGGTGATCTGCTGCAGGCGGCGCAGCAGACCCTCAGTGGTGTCGCCGCCGATCCCGCGGTTTCTCACCGGCAGGTCGGGGAAGAGCTCGGCCCACTCGCCGCTGGCGGTGATGCTGTCACCCAGGAACACCACGTCGCCCGGTTGGATCGGGTGGGCCTCGAAGAAGGAGAAGCGCCGCTCCCAGCCGGGGTCGACGAAGTACGTGACGAACAGATCCTGCGCGCCCACGACCAGGTACAGCGCGGTCGCCAGGAACGCCGCGTTGAGCGCGAGGGATCCGACCAGCCAGCGCTTCATGCGTCGCGGGCGAGCCGGATTCCGCTGAACTGCCAGCGCGCCTCCGGATAGAAGAAGTTCCGGTAGGTCGCGCGAATGTGGTTGTTGGGTGTGGCACAGGAGCCGCCACGCAGCACGAGTTGGTTGATCATGAACTTGCCGTTGTACTCGCCCGGCGGACCACTGGCGGGGCGAAAGCCCGGATAGGGGCTGTAGTTGCTCTGGGTCCACTCCCAGGTGTCGCCGAAGAGCTGGCGCGGCCCGTCGGCGGGCTCGCCGGTCGGTGCGGGCGCGGGGTGGAAGCGCTCGTTCTCGACGAAGTTGCCCTTCAGTGTCTGGTCAGCGGCCACCACCTCCCACTCCGCCTCGGTGGGCAGCCGCGCCCCGGCCCAGCGGGCGTAGGCGTCGGCTTCATAGGCGCTCACGTGCGCCACGGGCTCGTCCAGGCGAAGCGCCCGCAGGCCGCCCAGGCTCTGGACCTGCCAGCTGCCGTCGATCTCGTGCCAGTAGAGCGGGGTCGTCCAGCTCTTCTCCCTGGCCGTGCTCCAGCCGTCGGAGAGCCACCACTCGGGCTGCTCGTAGCCACCGTCCTCGATGAAGTCGAGGTACTCCCCGTTCGTCACGAGGCGGGTGCCCAGCTCCGCGTCGCGGAGCATCACGCTGTGGCGCGGGCCCTCGTTGTCGAAGGCAAAGCCGGGCCCCCGGTGTCCGATCTCGTGGGTGCCCCCCGCCAGGCCATGCCAGCCCATCGGCAGGACTCTGGCCACCGGTGCCTCCTCGCAGTCCTCGCGGTAGGCCGGGTACGTCGGGTTGTAGGAGAACAGGTGCTTCAGATCGGTGAGGGTCAGCTCCTGGTGCTGCTGCTCGTGGTGCAGACCGAGCTCGACGATGCCGAGAGCCGCGGCGTCCAGGTCCCCGGCCTCGAGCACGCGAACCATCGCCGCGTCGACGTGGGCGCGGTAGGCGTGCACCTCCTCGAGACCCGGGCGCGTCACGAGCCCACGCTCCGGCCGGCAGTACTGCTCTCCCACGCTGTTGTAGTAGGAGTTGAAGAGCACCCGGAAGTCGGCGTGGAAGGGCTCGAAGTCCGGCAGCGCTTCGAGCACGAGGGTCTCGAAGAACCAGGTGGTGTGGGCCAGGTGCCATTTCGCCGGGCTCGCCTCCGTCATCGACTGGGCCGTGGCGTCCTCGGGTGAGAGCGGCGCGGTCAGTGCGGTGCTGGCGGCGCGCACGGTGACGTATCGGCTCACGGGATCGGCAGTGCCGGCGAGCGGGAGCTCAGACATGGCTGGGGAGTCTACACCACCAGGCCGAGACGCTCCGAGACACACTGTCCGATGGCGGCCGCGACCTCGTCCTCGTCGCCGGCCGCGTCGATGCGCACCAGCTCGCCGAGCGACAGGCTTCGGTAGATGTCTGCCACGGCCTCGAGGCGGCTGCGATCTTCGAAGACGGGCTCCGCTGGATCACCGCGGGCCTGCGTCCGGGAGAGACCGGCGCCCACATCCACGTCGAGCCACAGGACGAGGTCCGGGCGGGGGAACTCCGCCTCGCTCTCTCGGAGGATCTTCTCCGGATCGAGACCTCGCGAGCCCTGGTAGGCCACCGACGAGAGGTAGTAGCGATCGCACACCACCACCCGCCCCGCCGCCAGGGCCGGTGCGATCACGTCACGAACGTGCTCGCGCCGCTGCTCCCAGAACCAGGCCAGCTCCTGCTCCGCTGTCACCGGCTCACCGCTGCGCGCCATCTCGCGGATCCTGCGACCCGCCGGGCAGTCATGCGGCTCGCGCGTCACGACCACTGCCAGGCCGCCGGCCTCGAGGCGCGCGACGAGCCGTGCCACCTGGGTCGACTTGCCGCTGCCGTCCACCCCCTCGAAGACGATGAAGGCGCCCCGGGTTCGCGCGTTCACGAGTGCGGCCTCCGCGGGCGTTCACCGCGTGTCGCTCCGAGAGCCCCGGGCGCCCGCCAAGGGGGCGCGCCTACTGCGTTTCTCGTCCCTGCCATGAACCGCGGAGAGTGGCACGTCGCTTGCGATGTGGAAACGCCAAGGCGCTTCGGCGTCGCTCGCAAGCACCCCTCGACGGGACCGGGGGTCACGCGGGCACGAAGCCTCCGGGCGAGAGCTCGGCTGCGGCGCGGGAATTTCATTCGGGGTGAGACCCGCGTCGCTTGCTCCCGCTCGGAGGCTTCACCTCTCTTGTGAACTTCGCTCGCCCTGACCGGCTGCTTGCCGGGGAGGCGGTGTGCCGTCCGAGGTTGGAACGGCGGCGGGACGCTGGAGATGAACGACGGACGGCCCGGCGGGTCTCCCCACCAGGCCGCGTCGGGTCTCGAAGCCCAGAGCCCGCGCGCGGCCGTCACGAGGCCGCGCGCGCCACTCCGAGCCCAAACGGGCTAGCCGATCTTGCCCTGCAGCAGGAACCCGATCACCAGGCCGTAGATCGCGATCGACTCGATCAGCACCATGCCGAGGATGAAGTTCGTGAACATCGCGCCCGCGGCGCCCGGGTTGCGGGCGATGCCGGCGGTGGTGTTGCCGGCGGTCAGGCCCTGGCCGATGCCACAGCCGAGACCGGCGAAGCCGATCGCGATGCCGGCGCCGAGGGCGTAGCCCCAGCTGGCGTCCGAGCCGCCACCATCCTGGGCGAAGGCCGCAGCGGGCACGAGGAAGACCACGAGGGTCCAGAAGAGAAGGTTGCCGAACTTGCGCATCGAGTGGTCTCCTTGGTGAGATTGGGTTGGTCCCGCGAGCGAAGCGCCGCCTAGTGGGCTTCCTCGAGGGCCAGGCCGATGTAGATCATCGAGAGCATCGCGAAGACGTAGGCCTGCAGGAACGCGACCAGGACGCCCAGACCCATGAAGATCGCCGGTACGGCGATCGGCACGAGACCCAGCCACACCGCCACGACGGTATGGTCCGCGAACATGTTGGCGAGCAGGCGCACCGCCAGGGTGAAGACCCGCGAGAGGTGCGAGAGCAGCTCGATGGGCGCATAGAGCGGCGCCATCAGCCGCAGGTGCCAGGTCTTCCCGCCCACCTTCACGTCGGCCAGGCTTGGGCCGAGGAAGTGGTTCAGGTAGGACCAGCCGTGCTCCTTGATGCCCACGTACTGGTGGATCACGAAGGAGATGATCGCCCACGCCCAGGTGGTGTTGGCGCTACTGGTCGCGCCGTCGAGCGAGGGGATCAGACCGAGCAGGTTCGAGAACAGGATGAAGAGGAAGAGGGTTCCGATGAAGGGGAAGTACTTCTTCCAGTTCGGCCCCATGTTCTCTTCGGCCAGGTTCGAGAGCATCTCGACGAGCAGCTCGAGGGCGTTGCGCAGCGTGAAGCCCTCGTCGGGAATCACGCCGCCATTCGCCGCAGCGAGCCGCGAGCGCACCATCACGCCACTCAGCACGAGCAGCCCGCCGGCGAACAGGGAGGACCAGATCACCCAGGGGATGTGGGTCGCATGCTCGAGGCTGTGGAAGACGTTCACGACAGGACCTCATCGTTGGCATTGGCGTCATCATCGGATTCGGCCGGCTCGACCTCGCGGGCCAGCCAGGGGTTCCAGGCGTCCCAGGAGGGATCGTCGTCCGGCAGCGCCTGCGCGCTGGGATCGATCGCCGGGCGTGCGCGCCAGGCGGCGAGCACCACGGCCGGCATGATCAACGAGAGCCCGATCAAGAGGCCCGCCGGGTGGATGCCCGCCTGGAGCGCGAAGAAGAGCACCACCGCGAGCAGTATGAAGCGCACGCCGAAGGCGCCCACCGCGGGGCCCGCGCCGTTCATACCCTCTTCGCCGGCGAAGAAGATGCGCTCGCAGGAGCTCCAGATCGAGCGGAAGTTCACGACCTCCAGGGCCGCGCCCAGGGCCAGGCCCATGGCGAAGCGCGGCGAGACCAGCGCATAGGAGGCGGCGCAGGCCGAACCCGCAAAGGCGAGGTTCCAGCTCAGGACCGAGCTCTGTTGCATGGCATCACGGAGATTCGTCGTCGACATGTTCTTCACTCGCGGCTTCGACCAGCTTCCGCATCCTCAGCAGGATCCGGATCATGGCGGTGAAGCCGAAGACGAGCCCGAGGAGCATCAGCCAGGGGCTCGTCTCGAGCCACCAATCCAGTCCCGCGCCCAGAAGCATCCCGATGGGAAGCACGAACGCGGCCTCGGCCGCCGATTGGTAGGCGCGGGTGTCTCTCTTGCTGAGCCCGCCCGAGCCCGACCCTTCGTCCGGACCGTCTTGGGGGTCCTGACCCTGTTCCACGGATCTCGCTCCTTCCCCGGGCTCCATTCTTCTCTGGCCGCCGGGGCGAAGCGGCGCGGATCCTAGCCGATGGCGGAGGGCCCCTCAACGAACCCGAGCGGCCTGTTCGAATGCGATTCCGGCCGATTGGAGGGTCTTCTTGAGGTCCCTGGCGCGGTGGGAGAGCGAGACGAAGCCGGCCTCGTAGGGAGAGGGCGCCAGATAGACCCCCTGGGCGAGCATGGTCTGGAAGAAGCGCTGGAAGCGGCCCTCGTGGGCCTTCTTGGCGTCCTCGAAGTTGCGCACCGGCCCCGGGTGGAAGAAGAAGCCGAACATCCCGCCGATCGCCGTGGTCGTGAACTCGAGGTCGGCGGCCTCGGCGCGAGCCGCGAGGCCCTCGCTGAGGACGCGGGTCTTCTCCCCCAGCGCCTCGTAGGTGCCGGGCTCGGCCATGCGGCGCAGGGTCTCGAGCCCCGCGGCCATCGCCAGGGGGTTCCCAGAGAGCGTGCCCGCCTGGTAGACGGGGCCGACCGGCGCGATCTCGGCCATCAGCTCCCTCCGGCCGCCGTAGGCTGCCGCGGGAAGCCCGCCGCCGATCACCTTGCCGAAGGTGGTCAGGTCGGGCTTCACCTTGTACAGGCACTGGGCCCCGCCCCAGGCCACCCGGAAGCCGGTCATCACCTCGTCGAAGATCAGCAGGGCGCCGTGGCGATCGCACAGCTCGCGCAGGCACTGCAAGAAACCGGGCGTCGGCGCGACCATGCCCATGTTCCCGGCGATCGGCTCGACCAGCACGCAGGCCAGCTCCTCGCCGTGGTGCTTGAAGGCGGCCGCCACCGCCGAGAGGTCGTTGAAGGGGGCCTGGATCGTCAGCTTCACGAACTCCTCGGGCACGCCCGGGGAGCCGGGGATTCCGAGGGTGGCGACACCGGAGCCCGCACCGACGAGCAGCGCGTCCGAGTGGCCGTGGTAGCAGCCGGCGAACTTCAGGATCTTCTTCCGGCCCGTCGCGCCGCGCGCCAGCCGGATCGCGCTCATCGTGGCCTCGGTGCCCGAGGACACGAAGCGCACCTGCTGCAAACTGGGCACCGCCTTGCAGAGCAGCTCGGCGATCTCGACTTCGGCCTCGGTGGGCGCGCCGAAGCTCGTACCGGCCGAAGCGGCCTTCTTCACCGCGCGCAGGACGCCCGGATCGGCGTGGCCCAGGACCAGCGGACCCCAGGAGCCGACGTAGTCGAGGTAGCGGTTGCCATCGACGTCGGTGATGTGCGCGCCCTTGCCCGAGGCGATGAAGGGCGGCGTGCCGCCGACCGAGCCGAAGGCCCGCACCGGGCTGTTCACGCCGCCGGGGATCAGTCGCTTGGCCTTGCGGAACAACGCCTTCGAACGGGTCAGATCCGGGCCGGAGGAGGGGGGGGCCATCGCCGATTTTTTAGCCGCCGATCCCAGCCAGGCCAACCCACCCATGCCCCCAGGGGAATCTGCGCCAGCGACCGGGGTCTGACCCGCTTGTTGGCGTGCCGTGGGTGACTGCTCCCCCGGCAAAGCCGGGGGCATCAGGTGAGCCGCTCAAAGCGGCTGGACGGGGCCGCTGCGCGGCCCCTGG
>NYZB01000147.1 GCA_002687015.1 Deltaproteobacteria bacterium | reverse complement strand
GGTCTTCCCTCTCGCATTGCTTCTGGCGGCCCTTCACCGCTTTCGACGGCGTGGGGCGCCGCCAGCGACGTCCTGACCGGTTTTGGGGTTCCTTCTCCAAGTGCAGTCCCGCTATGATGTTGGGGTTGGCATCGCGCGAGCGGGGACCGGTTCTGGTGGGTTCCTTGACACCTCCTCCGACCCTCCTACAATCGCGCCTCTGGAAAAAAGAGATGCGCCTGTCCGGACCCGCTGCCTGATCAGCGTGCGCCCCGGGAGGAGTGAGAAAAATTCGCCGGCTGCTGGCCGGCCCCTGCGCGAAAGCGAGTTGGAAAGGGAGAACCCATGAGTCAAGTCGCACGGGTCTTCGTCGTGCTGAACATGTTGATCGCCGCCGGATTCCTGTTCGCAGCGGCGACCTTCAACGCCCTCAACAACGACTACATGAACAAGTGGGATAAGGAGAAGAAAGGTCGTGAGGCTGACATTACGCGCAAGGACCTCGAGATCGGCAAGCGCGACGCGGACATCAAGCGCCTCGAGAGTCAGAACCGTGCTCTCGAAGAGCAGCGCGGTACGCTGACCGGCGCCCGCGACGCGCTGAACCAGCAGGTCGAGTCGCTCACCAGTCAGATGAAGACCAAGGACGCGGAATACGCCAAGCTTCAGACGACCAACACAGCGCATGCGACGAACGTTGCCAGTCTCCGTACCGACCTCAACAGCACGCGCGACGAGAACACGAAGCTCGCCGACGAAGCGCGCGCCAAGGCCAAGGAAGCCAAGGACGCAACCGAGGCCCGCGACGTCGCAGCCAAGGAGATCGAGACCCTCAAGGGCACGATCCACGAGCGCGACAAGACCATCAACAAGAAGCTCGAGGAGATCTCGAAGCTGAGCCTCCAGGTCGCGTACGCGGTCTCGAAGGGGATCGTCCTCGAGGACATCACCCCGATGAAGGCCATGAGCGGCTTCGTCGTCAACGCCGACAACTCGATGCGCCTCGTCCAGGTCAACCTGGGTTCGAAGGACGGCATGAAGCGGGGCTACATGATGGACATCGTTCGCGGCGACGGCTACATCGCCCGCGTCCGCATCGACACCGTGTTCGAGAACCAGTCCGCCGGCCTGGTCGTGATCCCGCAGGGCGAGTCCAAGGTCATGGTCGGTGACCGTGTCACCAACCGCCTTCAGTAGTCCCGAGACGTCGAAGAACAAAAGGAGACGCATCGATGGCCGATGAAGAACTCGATCTTCTCGACGACGTCGAGATGCTGGAGGGCGAGGAAGACAACGCCCGTGACCTCACGTCCGGAATCGTATTCGCCACGACTGGGGCGCTCGTGATCGCCCTCTTCATCATGGAGAAGGCGCTGGCGGCTTGGTTCAACGTGGGGCCGTTCGCGAACACCTGATTCCGCTGGGCCGAGCTGACGACGGGGGTCGGCGACAAATGTCGCGACCCCAAGTCGCGCACATCCCCAGGCTCTGATAAACTCGCACCCGCTTCCCGGGGCTCGTCCCTTGGAGGCGGGTTGCCGTTTGAGGCGGGCTGCGAGACGTGGCGCGCTGAGGATCGCCTCCCTGGGCGGGGGAGTGGTCCCCAAGCGGCCGAGCGCGACGACCTGGACCCGTGATTGGTCCCTGGGAGGGACTCGCCATGACATCTCGGAGTCGTTCTACGCCTTGGCCGCTTGGGGTCCTCGTGGACGACTCTGCGTGGACGACTCTACGGCGACGACTCTGCGGCGACGACTTTAGAGACTGGGGGAGAGCCTGATGTTCAAGGTGATCGACCGGGTCGCGGGCATGTTCTCGGTCGATATGGGGATCGACCTCGGGACCGCCAACACGCTGGTGTGCATCCCCGGCCGGGGCGTCATCCTCTCGGAACCGAGCGTGGTCGCGGTGCGCAGGGGCAGCAACACGGTGCTGCTCAACGGCATGGCCGTGGGCGACCGCGCCAAGGAGATGCTCGGCAAGACGCCGGGCAACATCCAGGCCATCCGTCCCATGCGTGACGGCGTCATCGCGGATTTCGAGATCTGCGAAGCGATGCTGCGCTACTTCATCCGTCGGGTGCAGGGCAGCCGGAAGATGTTCGCGAACCCCCAGCTGGTCATCGCGATCCCGTCGGGCATCACGCAGGTCGAGAAGCAGGCCGTGATCCACTCCGCCGAGCGGGCCGGCGCGCGGCGCGTGTTCCTCATCGAGGAGCCCATGGCGGCCGGCATCGGACTCGGCATGCCGATCCAGGAGCCGACGGCGTCGATGGTGGTCGACATCGGTGGCGGCACGACGGAGGTGGCCGTCCTCGCGCTCGCGGGAGTGGTCGAAGCAGAGAGCATCCGCGTCGCCGGCGACGAGATGGACGAGGCGATCACCGATTTCATGAAGAAGGAGTATCAGCTCCTCATCGGTCCTCAGGCGGCTGAGCGCATCAAGATCGCGGTCGGGTCCGCCTGGCCGCTCGAGCAGGAACTGCAGCTCACGGTCAAGGGGCGGCACGCCAAGAGCGGACTGCCTCGTCCGGCCACGATCAACTCGGAGGAGATCCGCGACTCGCTGCAAGGCCCCGTCGAAGAGATCATCCAGGCCGTCCGTCGCACGCTCGAGCGGACGGAGCCGGAGCTCGCCGCCGATCTCGTCGATTCGGGCGTCACGCTGTGTGGAGGCGGCGCCTTGCTGCGTGGCCTCGACAAGCGCATCCAGGCCGCGGTCGACATCCCGGTGGTGGTGTCCGAAGACCCGCTCACCGCGGTCGCTCGCGGGTCGGGGATCATCCTCGACAACCTCGACTTGCTGAAGCAGATCCTGGAGACGGCGGAGGATGTTTGATCATCGTGCAGTGAACCGCGACTGATGCTGTTGCGCATCCCGCCGTTCCTCCGCACGCCGCTTCTCCTCGTTTTCCTGCTCACGACCCACCTCCTGTTCCCGGGAGCGACGGAGTCCGCGCGTCTACTGATGTTGCGTGTGCTGGCGAGTCCGGTGTCGTTTGCGGCGGGTGGGGCTGCGCCGCCGGCGCTGCCCGAGGCCTCGCGGACCCGGATCGGGGCGTGGCGCGAAGAAGTCCGTTCGCCGTTCGGGGCGCGCCGCGACCGGTTGTTCCCCGTGCTCGATCTCGACCGCGCGAAGGGTTGGTTGATCGTCGGCGGTGGGGCCGATGCGGGCATCGAGCCCGGGTGCCGGGTCGCGGTGCCGGCCGCGTTGATCGGGATCGTCGACCAGGTCACCGCGAACCTCGCTCGCGTGCGATTGACCTCAGCGCGCGACTTCGAGGTCCCGGTGGAGACGGACCCGGGTGGGCGGGCGCTGCCCGGCAACCTGGACCGACTGGTCGGTATCCTGCGGGGGACCGGAGAAGGCGCATACGTCGCGCAAGCGCACCTCCCGAGGGCGTTCCGTCTGGGAGATGTCTTGCGGACGCTCGCGGCCGACGACGGGTCGACATGGCCCGTCGGGCGCATCACCAAAGAGGGCGTCCACCCGCGCGTGCGGCTCGCCCACGGCGCCGAGGGCGCGGGGCTCGTGTTCGTCGAGACGTCCGAGGGGGCGCGCCACGAGTTGGAGTCGCTGTTCCGGTCGGTCGATCTCGACGTCGTGCTGGAGGGCTGCGCCCGCGTGCGCGGCGCGATCGTCACCGGAGCGGGCGCGGGCGATCTCCTGCCGGGCTGCGCGGTCCACGCGCAGGGCTGGTACGTCGGTCGAGTGCTCCGCGTCGCGTTCGGCATGGCCCACGTGGCCGGCGCGGACGATCCCGACGAGCGCATCGAGGTCCGCATCCTCGGTGACGGCGGCGCGGTGGGGGCGGAGCTCATCGGCCGCGGGCGAGGTCGCTTCGACGCGTTTCCTCGATCAAGCCCGCTGCCGCGAGGACGGGTGGACGTCGTCACGGCCGGGGGGCAGGAGCTGGTTCCGGCGGGGCTCTTCGTTGGCAGCGGATCGTGCGAAGGCCGAACGCTCACCCTGTCGCGCCCGGATGACTGGCCGGCCCGGGTGCGCGCCTCCGTATTCCGGTTCGGCCCCCAGCGGCGGAAGCTGTCGGGAGGACGGCGATGACCACGCTCCTCGTGACCCTCCTCGCGGCTGCGCTGTGCCACGGCGCGGTGGTCGCGTCGCTCCTCCTCGGCTCGTGGGCGGCCGTCGTTCCCTCCATCGGGCTCGTCTGCGTCGTGATCGTCGGCCGCCGCTCCCCGCCCGGCCGCGTCCGCGCTGTCGCGCTGGCGGCGGGTCTCGTCGCGGGCACCCTGCTCGAGGGCGGCCTCCTCGCCCTTCCCCTCGTGTACATCGGCCTCGCGCTGATCGCATCGACGAGCCGGCTCGTTCTCCCGCTGGAGTCCGCCCGGAGCCTGCTGCTCGTCGGCTGCGCTTTCGCGATCCTGGAGACCCTGCTGGTCTTGGCCTTCGGCATTCGCGGTGCCGGCGTGATGTTGACCGGCGAGGCCTGGGCCTTCGCGACCGCGGGCATCCTCCTGACCGGGGTGGCGTTCGCACTGGCGGAGATGATCGTCGATCGCGCGCCCCGCCTCCGCCACGCGCTGGAACGTCCGTAGCGTCCGGCGCAACGCGCGCTCCCGCGAGACCAGAGCGGACCTGGAGGTCCGCGCTCCCGGGACCTGGAGGTCCGTGCTCCCGGGACCTGGAGGTCCGTGCTCGCGGGACCTGGAGGTCCGTGCTCGCGGGACCTGGAGGTCCGCGCTCCCGTGGAGACGCCTCGCGTTACAATGGCGCTCGAGCACTGAGACTGGGCGGTCGCCGGTGCTCGCTTTCCAGAACCCGTCCGGGGGAGGTGACGACCCGCATTGTTTGGTCGGCGGTTGGGAGTCCTGAGCTTCGTGTTCGTGGCGGGGGTGGTGTGCATCCTCGTCCGGCTGTCCTGGGTCCAGTTCGTGATCGACGACGAGATCCGGGAGCGGGCGGTGCGGGCCGGGCGGAAGGTCGTGATCCTGCCGGCGGCCCGCGGGGCCGTGCGGTCGGGGGACGGCCGGCTCCTCGCCCGCGATCGCGCAGCGTTCGATCTCCGTTTCGTGCCGTCGACGTTCCGCGAACGGTCGTTGCTGCACGCGGTCGTCGATGCATGGGTGTTGCTCGGTGACGAACCGATTGTCCGTGGCCCTCGGTCGCGGTTGGACGGAGCTACCTCAGTCGATGAGCTTCGGGTGCGGACCATGCAGACGCCGCCCTGGATCGTCGAACGGCTGCTGGAGCTGTCTGCATCTCGCGCGCGGCGGAGTTCCGAGGTCCTTCGGAAGCGGGGCGCGGTCCTTTGCCTCGCGGACGGCGGAGACCTCGTGCGGCACTCGAACGAGCTGACGTACCGACTCCGGCAGGCGCTCGGGGTCATTCGGGGGCACGGGATCGCGTTCCAGCGCAAGGATCTCCTCGACCTCAGAGCCAAGAGGAGGCTCTCGCTCGGCGAGGCTCTCGACGTGGACGCGGCCGCGGTCGCCGAACGGTTGGTTCGCGAGATCCGTATCGTCGCGGAGGTGGGCGCCGGAGTCGGCTTCGCGACGCCGCGGGAAACGTGGGATCGCATCCACGCCTTGATGGCCGCGGAGCGGGGGTGGATGAGTCGTCGGCGCATGGCGGAGATCTGCGACAAGGCGTGCCAGGAGACCTTCGGCCGCGCGAACCCGTCGCCCAAGACCATCGGTGCCGAGCGCTATCTCGAGGCGGCGCGCCATCTGGAGCTGCCATTCCCCGACACCCGGGGAGGACGGCTGCGCGCGTGGCGACAGCTGACGGCCGCGGGCACCATCGTCGCGGGTGGGTTGCCGCTGCCGGCGTTGGGTGAAGATCTTCCGGATGAGTCGGTAGCTGCGGAGGTCGCCGACCAGATCCCGGACGACGTGCTCGCGCGTGCGGACGCGGCGGGCCTGCGGGACGTCTCGCCCGCCCGGTTCCGCGACGCGTGGTTCGAGCGCAAGCGGCGCGATACGGACTATCGTGAGGAGGACCACATCACGCCGCGTCGTGAGCGCGACCTGCGGAACCGCGATCGCGGCGGCCGCGACTTCCTCTTCGGCGTCGGCGCGACCGAGGGCGTGATGAACCGGGTCGTCGGCCCCGGGAGTCTGCGTGAGCTCGGCTTCCGCGTGACGCCGGGGTTCGTGCGAGATACCTCCGTGCTCGATACGGAGGACGCGGCGCTCCGCCGTCTCGTGGGGACGGTAAGCCGCAGTGAGCGGCGCGGTGTCCATGGCATCGAGTATGCGCTCCGCGAACGCTTGCGCGGCCAGGACGGACGCGCGCTCGTCGACCGCCGGGGCGACGTCGAAATCGTCAGGCCACCGGTCCACGGGCAGGATGTGGCGCTCTCGATGTCGGTCTCGCTGTCGCAGCGGCTCGCTTCACTGCTACCGAAGACGTGGCCCTCGGCGATCGCGATCGTCGATGTTCGCACGGGCGGTATCGTCGGAATGGCGAGCTCGCCGCCGGAGCGGGCGGGGCGTGATTCCGCCGCGATCCGGCGGGAGTTGGAGACCGAACGCACCGTGCTGCGTCGCGCGCGGCGCCGCTTGCGCGAGCTGGGCTCGAACGCCGACGCGTGGATCTTGCAGCAGCTCGCACGGGGACGCTCGGCGACGGAGGGGTCCGCCGCGGAAGTGCTCGAGCGACAGGTGCTCCGGGGCGTGCTCGAGAACGGCAGCGCCTGGATCGAGCCGCGCCTCGACCAGATCTCGGTGATTGCCTCGCGGGAGCCGGGCTGGCATCGCGCCTACGAGCCGCCGGGGCAGGTGCCGCCGGGGTCCGTGTTCAAGGTGCTCGCCGTCATCTCCGGGCTCGAGAACGGAGTCATCGACGCGACCTCGTCGTTCGACTGCATCGATAACAAGCGACGACGCCACCAAGGCTGCAAGAACCACGGGACCGGCATCGGCCCCGTGCGTGCGCTCGAGCAGAGCTGCAATGAGTTCTGCTACCTGGTCGGCCGCAAGCTCGGGTCGAGCAAGCTGCTCGATCTCTACGACCGGCTCGGCCTCTTTGATCCGATTCCCGGCCTCCTCGCGGCCTCGCGTGCGGGCTATCGCACCCGGCTCCTCGGAAACGATCCCGCGAACCTCGCCATCGGCGGCGGTGACCTCTCATGTCCGCCGGTGCGGGCGGCCGGCATCGCGGCGAGCCTGGCCCGGGGGCAGGTGGTGCATCCGTGGTTGTGTCGCAAGGACGGCTTCGAGCCGATCGGCGAGAGGTTCATCTCGCCCGCGCATCTGGAGATCGTCCACGCGGGAATGCGCGCAGTCTGCGCTGGTTCGCGGGGAACGGCACGCGGGGTCCAGGGCGCTCGTCGTTTGCGCATCGCCGCCAAGACGGGCACGGCGGACCACAAGGCGCCGCGCATTGGCCGTCTGGGCAAGGTCGTCGAAGCCTGGTTCGTCGGATTCGCACCGCACGACACGCCTCGGTACGCGTTTGCCGTCGTGATGAACGCGATGCCGATGGAACACAGGATGGCCGACAACGATGAGATAGCCGGCCGTCACGTCGCACCCCTCGCCGTGAAGGCGCTGGAAGCGGTCGCCGAGATGACGGGGGAGCGCTGGTGGTAGACCTCCTCCACGCGGCGCTGCTCCGCCTGCGTCGGGTCGACCTGGGCGTGATCATCCCGATGGGGCTGCTGATGCTCATCGGCCTCGGCCTGATCCAATCCGCGACCGCCGGCCACGAGGAACTCCACCTCCGCCAGCTCCGCTGGTTCGCGATCGGCATCCTGGTCTCGGTTCCCCTCGCGCTGTGGCCGTATTCGCGGATGCTCCGGTGGGCGCCGTTGCTGTACGTGGTAGCGATCGCGGCGCTGGTCGGCTTGCTGGTGTCCGGCCAGAAGATCAATCACGCGAACCGCTGGTTCGTCGTGGGCGGTCAGCAGCTGCAGCCGTCCGAGCTGGCGAAGCTCCTCACCGTGATCGCGCTCGCGCAGATGCTCCGGTTCGGTCGGGTCCTCGACTGCCCGCGCAAGTGGATCAAACCGCTCGTCGTCGCGGTGCTACCGGCCGCGCTGATCGTCGTCCAGCCGGACCTCGGTACGAGCCTGCTCTTCGTACCGGTTGCGTTCGCCGTCGTGCTGGTGTCCGGAATCCCGCTGCGCAGCCTCGCCTTGCTCGGCCTGCTCGGGGTGGTCCTCGTGGGAGGTGCGTACACGTTCTTCCTGGAGGACTACCAGAAGGAGCGGATCTGGAGCACCTACGCCCACGACCGCCTCACCGCGTCCCAGCGCGCCGGCCCCGGATGGCAGCTCACGATGTCGCAGAACGCGATCGCCAACGGGGGAGTGTTCGGCCATGGACACCGCGAAGGCCCCCTCACCCAGGAGGGGCTCCTCCCGCTCGACTACAACGACACCGTGTTCGCCGTCCTCGCGGAAGAGCACGGCTTCGTCGGCTGTCTCTTCGTGACCCTGCTCTTCGTCGCCCTCGTCCTCGCCATCTATCGGGTGGCCTGGCAGACCCGCGACCCGGGCGGCCGACTCCTCTGCGTTGGCGTCGGGACCTTCATCGGTTTCCAGGCGCTCGTCCACATGGCCGTCACCCTGGGCCTCGCCCCGACCACCGGCATGCCCCTGCCGCTGGTGTCCTACGGTGGCTCCTCGTTCCTCGTGACGATGATGAGCCTCGCCCTCGTGCAGAACGTGGTCATCAACCGACCGCGGTCGCCGATCCTGGGGCTCTGACCCCGGGAGCGCAGCCCGGATGCTCGCCGATCGAGCGTTCGTACCCGCCCCTGGAGAGCGCTCCATCGACGGGGAGAGGGACTAGTTGCCGTCGTCGTCGACGCGGGCCGGCGCCGGGAGGGGGAGGCCTTCCAGCTGGGGCAGGATGCGCGAGGCGTCACCAACGATCGCGAGGACGCCCGCACCGCGCTGGATCCAGGTCGCGGCTTCGTGGACCTCGCCGACGGTCATCGCCTGGGCGGCGCGGACGTAGTCGGGGACGGCGTCGGGCGGGGCGCCGGCTTCGGAGAACGAGGCGTAGGACTCGACGATGTCCGAGACATTCTCGAAGGCACGGACGCGGTCGGTGTGATCGGTAGCGCGGGCCTTGCCGAGTTCGAGGTCGGTGATCGGGTCGGCGGTGATGGCGGCAAGCTCGTTGAGGAGCTCCTCGATCGCGCGGCCCGTGACCGTGGTCTGGACGCTGGAGGATGCGATGAAGACGCCGCTCCGGCCGCCCTGTCGGAGGCTCGATCCAGCGCCGTAGGTGAAGCCATGACGCTCGCGGAGATTCTGGTTGAGGCGGGAGGTGAACGACCCGCCGAAGACGGTGTTCGCGATCTCGAGCGGGACGGCGACCGGGTCGAGGAGGGGCGGGATACGACGCATGAATCGCAGGACGCTCTGGGCCGATCCGGGGCGGTCCACGAGGACGACGTCCAGCGGCCCTTCGGTCGCCGCGGCGGGGAGCGGGTCGAGCGAGGCCGCACCCGTCGCCAGGTCGAGCGGAAGTCGGTTGGTCAGCTTCTGGACGAGCGAACCGGCGTCGATGGCACCCGCCCCGATCAGGCGCGCTGCCGGGACGCCCGCGACGAGATCGCGATGGCTGGCCTTCACGTCGTCCAGGGTGATCCTGCGCACCGAATCCGCGTAGCCGGCGATCGGGTGGCTCTGGCCATCGAGG
The DNA here is from genome assembly GCA_002687015.1 of Deltaproteobacteria bacterium. Classification (GTDB taxonomy): domain Bacteria; phylum Myxococcota_A; class UBA9160; order UBA9160; family UBA6930. Next base: position 9,410 of record NYZB01000147.1, on the reverse strand, counting down.
TCGGCGAGCAGGCGCCGTTGCGCCACGACCGCCGCGACCTGCACGGGGCGCGCGCGCCGCTGCTCGAGGTCGGCGAGGGCCAGCGCGTGGACCCGGTCGAACTCCTTCCGGTCGAGGTGCGGCGTGAGCAGGACATCGGCGAGGAGGTCGAGGGAACGATCGAGGTGCTTCTCGAGGGTGTTGATCTTGAGGCCGATCGAGATGCGGCCCGGGGCCACGGCGAGGTCGGTGCCGAGGCGATCGAAAGCTGCCGCGAGCTCCTCCGCCGTCCGCCCCCCGGCCCCCTCCGTGATGAGGTCGCACAGGAGCGCCGCCCGGCCTTCCCTGCCGCCGGGGTCGCCTTCCGCGCCGATCGGGATCAGGAGCTCGAACGCGATGAGCGGCGCGCGATCGCTTGCGATGTGCCACACCCGATCGTCGGTCCCCGTGGTGTCCGGCCGCGGTGGTGCCCATGGCGTGGTCGCGGGGCTGGGGCGGGCAACGTCCGGAAGAACGGGTGCGGCTTCGGGTGGGGGTGTCCCGGTCGCCGCCACCGCGCCCTCCGTCGCGGGGACGCCGCCGCCGGTGGTGACCGCAGTCGTCCGCGGTTCGACCCGCAACCGAACGTGCCCGGGCTCGCTGAGCCACGTCCTCGCTGCGCTGCGAACGTCGTCGTCGGTGGCGTGCCGGTACCGATCGAGGTCCCACGCGATGCGATCCGGATCGTCCAGCCAGGTGTGGTACAGGTTGAGATCGTCCGCGCGCTCGAGCAGCTCCTGCGACGACCGCACGAAGTCCGCCTCCGTCGCTCCCAGGACCTTGGCCAGCTCCTCGTCCGTCGGCCCTTCTTCCGCCAACCGTGCGAGCTCATCGGTGATGATGCTCTCGATCTCATCGAGGGAGACGCCGGGCAGGGCGGTCGCCTGCACCATGAACTCTGACTGCAACGAGCCGTGGACCTGCCACGCGCCGACATCCTGCGCCAGCCGACGTTGGTGGACGAGCGCTTGCTCGAGCCGGCTCGACGCGCCTTCGCCGAGGATGTCCTCCATGAGCTCGCAGGCCGCGTCCCCATCGGCGAACCGCGCGGGCGATGCCCAGGTGAGCAGCGTCCGCGGCGCGGGGACGTCGTCCTCGATGACGTGCTCGATCGGCGAGGACCTGGCGATCGGCGCCGCCGTGCGATGGGGCGGGTGCGGCCGGTTCTCGATGCGTTCGAAGAGCGCGGCGAGCTCGGGCAGCAGCACGTCGGAATCAAAGTCCCCCGCGACGACCAGTGACGCGTTGCTCGGCACGTACCACGCGTCGAAGAACCCGCGAACGTCATCGACGGACGCCGCGAGCAGGTCCTCGTGGCTGCCGATTACCGGGTGGTGGTACGGGTGGCCTTTCGGATAGAGGAGCCCGGGCATCTCGAGCCACGTGCGTCCGTACGGCCGATTCTCGTAGCTCTGCCGCCGTTCGTTGCGGACGACCTCCCGTTGCAGATCGAGCTTCTCCTGGGTCATGGCGTGGCCCAGGCCCGCCATCCGATCCGCTTCGAGCCAGAGCAAGGTCGGCAGGAGCGCCTTGGGTCCCCACGAGTAGTAGGTCGTCTGGTCGGGGGAGGTCGACGCGTTGTTCTGACCGCCGTGGGCCTCCATGAGCTGATCGAATCCGTCACCGGGGACGGACTCAGTGCCCATGAACATCAGGTGTTCGAAGAGGTGGGCGAATCCGGTGCGGCCCTGGGGCTCGTCCTTGGATCCCACCCGGTACCACAGGTTCACCGCGACCAGGGGGAGGGCACGATCCTCATGGAGGATGACGACGAGGCCGTTGGACAGGGTATGGCGGCGGCAGGGGTACCGGAGGTCCATGGCGCGACATCGTAGCGCCGCAACATCGCATCATCACGTAGGTTGTCGCCGCTTGGACCCGGCAATAGAATTCGCCGTCCCCTCGCGCTCTGATTCTGGATCGCGCGGGCGCCGCCCAGTCCCATGGACGCAGACCTCCGCTCGATCCACGACGCCCGCCAATGCGCCCGCCGCGCGCGCGCCGCGTTCGAGGTATATCGCAGCTTCGATCAGGCGACCGTAGACCGCATCGCGTGGGCTGCCGTCGAGGCCGGCTATGGAGCGTCGGAGCGCCTCGGCAAGATGGCCGTCGAGGAGACGGGTATCGGCCGAGCCGAAAGCAAGACGGTCAAGAACCGCTTCGGCACCCGCGGACTCTGGGACGCAGTCCGCACGATGCGCACCTGTGGCATCGTCAGCGAGGACCCGCGCACCGGCGTGACGGAGGTGGCCGATCCGTTCGGGGTCGTCGCGGCGATCATTCCGACCACCAACCCGACGTCCACCGCGTTGTTCAAGGCGGTCTGCTGCCTCAAGAGCCGCAACGCCATGGTCGCGTCGCCGCACCCGCGCGCGCGGCGTTGCATCACCGAGGCCATCCGCATCTGCCAGGAGGCCGCCGAGGCCGCGGGCGCGCCGAAGGACCTCCTCGTCTGTATGGAGCACGTGTCGCTGGAAGGCACGCAGGCGCTGATGACGGACCCGCAGGTCGATCTCATCCTCGCCACGGGCGGTACGGCGCTCGTGCGTGCCGCATACTCGTCGGGCAAGCCGGCGTTCGGCGTCGGACCCGGCAACGTTCCCGCGTACGTCGACCGCTCCGCCGACGTGGCGTGGGCCGCGCAATGTGTCGTCGACAGCCAGACCTTCGACAACTCGACCCTCTGCTCGTCGGAGGCGGCTGTCGTGTGTGATGCGCCGGTTGCCGACCGGATGCTCGACGAGCTCCGCGGCCGCCACGCCCACGTCTGCACTGCCGACGAGGTGCGCGCGCTCGAGGGGATCGTCATCAAGGACGGACTCACGAACACTGCGATCGTCGGTCTGGCCGCGGCCCGCGTTGCGGAGATGGCTGGCTTCTCCGTCCCCGCGGAGACGACCGTGCTGGTCGCGCCGTACGAGGGCGTCGGAAAGGAGCACCCGCTGAGCCGCGAGAAGCTGTGCCCGTTGATCGCGTTCTATCGCGTCGACGGACACGAAGCCGGCTGCCGCCTCTGTATCGAAGTCCTCGACCAGGGCGGCCGGGGTCACACGCTCGGGCTCCACTGCGACGACGAGGACATCATCCGTGCCTTCGCACTCGAGAAGCCGGTCAACCGGCTCGTCGTGAACAGCCCGACCTCCCTCGGAGGCGTCGGCTTCACCACGGCCCTGTTCCCCTCCATGACCCTCGGCTGCGGGTCGTTCGGGGGGAACATCACGTCCGACAACGTGGGACCCCAGCACCTGCTGAACATCAAGCGCCTGGCCCGTGTCCGCCCGGAGTGGCGGTCCGGCCAGATGGGGACCGACTACGGCGAGAATCCCCCCCTGTCGACGGCGGACTGCTCGGCGCAGTCCGTCGCCGTCCAGAGTCCCTGGGACGCTCCCCACCGCCGAAATCCGGCCCGGGGACCGTCCGGCAGCCGCAATCCGGCCGCTGTCTCGCCAGCCGGCAGCCCGCGACCGGCAGGAATTTCCACGGGGGCTCTTCCAGGAGAGCACTTCTCCAAAGCCGATCTGGAACGCATCATCAGGAACGCTCTGGCCCGGACCCGACCGGGCGGAGGCGTCCTGGACTAGGGCGGAGACGCCCACGGACCGAGTTAGGAACCAGTTATGAGCAAGATCGCCCTGGGCATGATCGAAACCCGCGGCCTCGTGGGATCGGTCGAAGCCGCGGACGCGATGGTCAAGGCCGCGCAGGTCACCCTGATCGGCAAGGAGAAGATCGGGGGTGGCTACGTCACCGTGCTCGTTCGTGGCGAGGTCGGCGCAGTGAAAGCTGCGACCGATGCCGGCGCCGCGGCCGCCCGTAGGGTCGGCGAGCTCGTCAGCGTGCACGTCATTCCCCGGCCACACGACCAGGTCGAGACGATCCTGCCGGCTCCGCCGTCAGACGCTTCGGCCTGACCTGAGGTCTCCGGCGCTCCATCATGTCCGAGAACATCGAACTCCGGGCCTACACCTTCCTGGACAGCATGCAGCCGGCTTTCGCGTCCTTCGTGGGCACGACGGCTCGCGGCTTTCTGCCCGTGCAGGGACAGGCCTCGCTCTGGATCGAGATCGCCCCCGGCATCGCGATCAACCGGCTCACCGACGTCGCGCTGAAGAGCAATGACGTGCGGCCCGGCGTCCAGGTCGTGGAGCGCGCCTTCGGGCTCCTGGAGATCCACTCGGATAGCCAGGCCGAGGTCCTCTCGGCAGGGCAGCACATTTTGGAAGCGATGGGCAAGAAGGAGTCGGACCGCCTCGCCCCTGCGGTGAAATCATCGCAGGTGATCACGAACCTCGACCCCGACCAGGCCCAGCTCATCAACAAGATGCGCTTTGGGGACATGATCCTCGGCGGAGAGACCCTCTACATCCTGGAGACTCACCCCGCCGCATACGCCACGATTGCTGCCAATGAGGCTGAGAAGGCCTCGCCGATCAAGTTGATCCAGATGCAGCCATTCGGAGCGTTCGGACGCCTGTACCTCGGCGGTACGGAGTCCTACATTCGAGAGGCGGTAGAGGCCGTGATGGCTGCACTCGACAGCATCGACGGTCGCGAAAACAACCCCTGAACAGGAATCGCCAAGTGTTCGTTGGAACCGTTCATTGCGAAATCGAGCTCAAGAAGAGCCACCCGGCCTTCGAGGGCTTCCGCTTCCTCCTCGTCGAGCCGGAACACGAAGTTGACTTCGAAGGTCCGCTGGTCGCGGTGGATACCGTCGATGCCCAGGTGGGCCAGATGGTCATGGTCGCCATCCAGCCGGTCGGTGAGGCCTTCCAGGCCCTCGAGGACCTGCCCATCGAAGGCGCCGTGGTCGGCATCGTGGGTTCGATCACCACCCCGGCCGAGGACGACGAGTTGGCGCCCGTCGAGGAGGAGCTCCCCGAGCGTCGTCCGCGCCGCGCCAAGAAGCCAGAGCGCTCCTCCCGGGACGAAGAGGCGCCTGCGCGCCCGCGCCGCCGCGCTCCGAAGAAGGACGATGAGCCGGCCGAAGAGAAGCCGCGTTCTCGTTCGAGGCGTTCGAAGGCCGACGAAGAGCCGGCCCGCGAGAAGCCCGAGGACAAGCCGGCGGAGGAGAAGCCGAAGCCGCGCACCCGTCGTCGGAAGGCCGACGCCGAGGTCGCCGAAGCACCCGCCAAGAGAGCGCCGCGGCGCCGCAAGAAGGACGCCGCCGACGAGCCCAAGGAAGAGAAGCCGCCGTCGCCCAAGAAGGACGCAGGGTCCAACGACGACGACCTCCTCATCGTGTGGGAAGCCCCGGAGGGGTCAGGCGGCGGGGACACGACCAAGCGCAAGGCGCCGCGTCGTCGGAGGTAGATCTTGGCCGGAGTCCCGGCATCGTTCGTCGAGCCGTTGGGCATGCTGGAGTGGGACAGCATCGCCCAAGGGTGGCTCGCCGCCGACGCGCTTCTGAAGGAAGCCGAGGTGGCGACCATCGCGGTTCGTCCGGTCACGCCCGGGCGCTTCGTCGCGCTGTTCAGCGGCGACGTCGAGAGCGTCCGGTCGGCCCTGGGCCGCGGGATCGAAGTCGGGGGCGACTCCGTCATCGACAGCTTGTTTCTGCCCGCGCCGCATCCCGGACTCACGCCGGCCATCGCCGCGCGGTCCGCGGTCGACGCGGTGGAGGCAGTCGGCGTCATCGAGACGCTCTCGCTCTGTTCCCTCGTGCTCGCCGCCGATGGTGCCGCCAAGAGCGGCAGCGTCGAGCTCTTGGAGATCCGTCTCGCGATGGGACTCGGCGGAAAGGCGTTCTGTGTCCTCTCCGGCGAGGTGTCCGACGTCGAAGCAGCCGTGGCGCGCGGAACGGATCTCGCGCGCGAACGTGGTCATCACCTCCGGTCGGTGGTCATTCCCCGGCCGGACGAGAGGACCGTCCGCCACCTTCTGGATCCTCAGGATCCCTTCAGCGATTTCGTGGTCTGAATCATGCCGAAGGAAGACAACTTCACGTTCAAGCCGGACTTCTCCGACGCCGGCTCCAAGTCGGCCGAGGGCGATGGAGCGCAGTGGACCTGGTTCTCGCCCGTGGATGAGAACGAGACCCGCATGCGCTACCCGATCATCAAGGAGGAGGATGGCATCCTCTCGATCCTCCCCGACGAAGGCCGTTTCAAGCGGGGCTTGATGGCCTGGCGCTATCCGTCCGAGGAAGCGGAAGACCACACGGTCTGGCTCGTATTGAAGGTCCGGCCGAACCGCATCGACCTGAGGTCGGCGGACGATCCGAAGTCGGCCGGCGGCTGAGCGCCCGTCGAACCTCTCTTCATTCGACGGGCTTTCCTGCCACCTCGGCCGTCTATATCCTTGGGGAGCAGCGATCGGCGCGTTTCCCATGGGGCTCGTGTCCGTAAGTCTATGAAGCGAGGTGGATTGTGACCGCGTCCGGAAGTCAGGAACGCACCGCACCGCTTCGCGTCCAAGGAGGGAGTTGCTTGGGTCCGGAGACCCGGCAGGACGATCTCAGCCTGGCGGTGGCCGCTGTCGAGGGACGTCATGACGCTTTTGACGTCCTCGTCGAACGCCATCACGGGCGGGTATTCGGGGTGGTTCACCGCATGGTGGGCGACCGGGAGAAGGCTATGGACCTGACGCAGGAAACCTTCCTCAAGGCCTGGAAGGGTCTTGGAGGCTTCAGCGGTCAGAGTGCCTTCTTCACCTGGCTCTACCGGATCGCTCGCAACGTCGTCATGTCGCAGGGACGCTACGACTCGGCCCGGCCGAGGATCCGCGTTTCGCTCGACGAACCCGATTCCTCCGGCGTTGGCGAGGGCCGGCGCATGGAACCGGTGGACGCGACGCGTCTTCCCGGGGAGCGGCTGCTCGCGGAAGAGCAGCAGGTGCTCGTCACGGAGGCGATCACGGCGCTGCCATCCGACTTCCGCGAGATCGTGGTTCTGCGCGACATGCAGGACCGCCCTTACGAAGAGATCGCAGAGCTACTGGAAATCCCCGTCGGGACCGTGCGCTCCCGGCTGCATCGTGCGCGGATGGAACTCAAGGAGCGCCTCAAGCGGGTGCTCGATCCCACCGGCTTCGACCGGAGGGCCGAATCATGACCTGCCCCAACTTCAACGAGATGATGACGGACGCGCTCGACGGACGGCTTTCGCCGGCCGACGATGCCCGGTTCCAGCAGCTTCTCGCCGAGAGCGAGGAGCGTCGCCGGGAATGGGGCGCGTTCCAGACGATGCGTAAGACGCTGCTCACGGTGGGGACGGAGTCCGCTCCCGCCGGGCTGGCTGATCGCATCCGCGGCGCGGTGCGTGCGGAATCCGCGTCCGGCGCCGTCGATCCCATTCCCACGTCCCGCAAGGACGATGTCTCCGAGCCGACTCCGAGTGCGTGGTCTCACATTCACCAGATGGGCTGGGCCCGCGCCGCTGCGGTCGTGGTCCTGCTCGGCCTCGTTGCGTCGATCCTCATCGAACACAACCGTGATCCGGCCGTGTCGGAGCCGAACCCCCGAGAAGAAGCGGAGGGGTATGGCCATGGGGAGAAGACCGAGGCTCCTGCCGAGGCGCGGCGCGAGGCCGGAGGGCTCGCCGATCGTCGGGCGGAATCCGGTCGGGGCAGGAACCTGGACAACGAGAGGTCCGAAGCCGACGAAGACAAGATCCTCGAGGCCAAGAAGTTCGGGGAGATGCATGGAGTCCTCGAGAGCGACGGCAGCGAGATCGGCAGTGATGGGAGGGCCGACAGGAAGCTCAAGCAGTTCTTCCAGAGGCTCGCAGCCATCGAGACCACGGTCGAGAAGAAGCTCGAACTGCGCGCGGAGGCCGGACGCGATGCGTCTGGGTCCACCGTGGACAAGGCGATGATCCTGCTGAGCAAGAACCTCGATCGATTCACGGACGCCGAGCTCGGCAGTCGAGGTATCCAGGGGTTCGCACAGTTCATGGATCGTCGCGTCGAGGCGACCTACTTCGGTGGGGAAGGCCTGTCGCTCAGGAGCCTCCAGGGGAAGGTCGAGCAGCAGCAAGATCAGCCGGCCCCTTCGCCTGCGCCTCCGCCGGGCGCGGCTGCGAGTGGTCGTCGCGTCGGCGGCCGGGGAGCAGGTCGCGTGGACCCTCCCGCGGCTGACAAGGTCGTGGGGAAGCCCGCAACCCACGGCGAGCCGGCGAACGCTCCGAATCGGCGGCCTCAGGCTCCTGGCGTGTCCAACGGCCCGGGAGGTGGTCCTTCATCGAAGAAGCCCAAATCCGTCGCTGCTCCAGTGGGTGGAGGTGGTGGTGGCGAGACCGCGCAGGCCGAACGTCGGCGGCACGGACGAAGTGGTGCTGACGACGGCAATCGCGGGTCCCGAAACAAGGCGGAGGGCGACAATCAGAAGCCCGGCCGTCCGGCCCGGGGTGGCCAGAATGGCAGCGTGACCAAGGGTGGCGGGGCAAAAGCCCGGCGTCCGGGCGGTGCCCGGGGCCGCGGTGGGCGCGGATTCGGCCAACCGGCTTCGACCAGGCCGCCGCGCAAACCAACGCCCACCGGGGCCGCGAAGAGCCCGGGCGAGGTGGCGCGCGAGGGAGGGCACGCTGCGTGGCGGTCCGAGCCGGAGGCGCCCCGTCGTGACTTCTACTCCGCGTTCGGCAAGGACGCGGGGGCGCGGGTTCGCAAGGTGCTGAAGGAGTGGCCGTACCGACAATTGCCGGTCGAGAACGCGTTCGATGCTGCTGATGGTGCCTCCGGAGAGAAGAAGCCCGCTCCGAAGGCGCGACCGGACCGCGGTCCGCCCAGCCTCGGTCCACCCGAGCGCCAGGCGAACAAGGATCGAATCAACCGCGGCCTCATGGGCGAGAAGGCGAAGGATGCTGCGAGGGAATCGGGCTACGCCATCTTCGAAGTGACGGCGACCGCAGCTGAGATCAACCGTCTCGTCGGTGCGCTCGAAAGCGAGACCGGACTCTCATTGCGGGTGCTCGGCCGCAGCCATCTGGCGCCACGGCCGTCGGCTCCACGGCCCCGGGTCGTGGGTGATCCCGCGGCCCCGGAGCCGAGCTCACTCGCTCCGACGCCGGGGATGCGCACGCTGGTCCTGCTCGTCCTGGACCGCTGACGAAGGCGGTCGCGCCACTCCACCGGCCGCCGCTGCTCGCCCCCCGGGAGATGGGATGAGAAGGCCGGCCTCGGAGGGGGCGGTGCTCGGATGGGGCTCCCGCGGACCTGACCCCTCCGTCGAGACCCGGAGCGCTCCGGTGTGTCGCGCTTGCGGCCGACGGACGGACGAAGCCAGGTGCGGAGAATCGGGCTGAGTCGGTTCCTTCACACCCTCTCCTCGTCCGCTGTGGGCGAAGCCGGATCCCGGACCCGGAGCGGACCTGGACTTCCCACCGGTTCACAAGGCCAGAGTGAGAATCTCAAGGTGGGTTCTCGATCGCGGGATGTTCAGCGAATCGGGGGCTACC